>JACQED010000121.1 GCA_016200785.1 Chloroflexota bacterium | reverse complement strand
GAGTCCCGCGCCGACCGCGACGGCGGCAACAACCAGGTGGCGGCGATCGCCGCTCTCCGCATAAGCGACGAGCGATCCGATCGCGGCCATTCCGGCCAGCGCCACGAGCATCACCGCATCCGCCGCGCGCGAGGCCGCGATTAGGGTAGGCGAAATCGCCAGCAACCCTGACATGAGCAGAGATGCCGCCGGGCCGAGGGCGCGCCGGAAGTATACGGGCGTGAGCACGAGCGCGGTTCCTGCCAACGCTGGCGCGAGGCGGGCAATTGTGTCGCTCGCGCCGAACATCAGGAATGAGAACGATGTGAGGGTGAAGAGAAGTGGGCTGTGCGGCACGGGCGGCGTCTGCACATCGGCGATCAGGTCGCCACCGTGGAGAAAGCGAAAGGCAAGCAGGGCATCGTGCGCCTCGGCGTCGGAAAGAGGCTGAGCGCCGAGGCCATATAGGCGAACGGCCAGGGCCAGCAATGCAATGAGCAAATACAGGCCGGTCTCAACTGTGAGGCGGGGAGTTTCCGGCAAAGTGTCTCTCGACATCAAGGATTTGCATCCTGCCTTTCGTATATCGTCACGCCATCGGCACGATAGATGGGCGTCATGAATTCGTCGAACTTCTGCGCTCCGCCGGCGCCGTATTTCGACGCTTCGAGATTGCCGAAGTAGACGAAGCGAATGTCGTAGCGTTGTAGGATGGCCTTAGCATCGTCCCACGAGCGCGTTCTGTAGAGGGTTTCGATATCCGGCTCGCGCGAGCCGACCTGTTCGCCGAAGGATGCGCCACGCCATTGCCCCTCGTGCCCGCCCCACCCCAAAACTGTCGGCAGGCCGGTGCCGGCGGAGACGCGCGCAAACTCGCTGTATTGCCCCCCAATGGCTTCGGCCACAACGGGCGCTCCAGAAATATGGTCGTTCAGCCATTGGATCGCGTTGTAGTCGGCCCGGTTGCCGGAAGCCATGTAGGCAAAACCGTCGAGGGTGGCTTTGTCGTGAAAGCCGTTGGCCTTCGTCCACAGACCGAAGATCGGATACACCAACCCCATCACGACGACAGCCGCCGCCACGACTTGAAATACAATCCGAGAAGCCAGACGCAGTTGAGCACTCAGATACCACGTCGCAAAGGCGGCGACCAGCCCCCACTGAATCCAGGCCTGATAATAGAACTTGAAGACCGTGTTCATTCTCGCGCCGAAGTTGTCTTTCAGGTAGAGGAACTCCGGGCCGAGGGTGAGCAGTGCGGCGACAGCTGTGAGGAGGAGGGCGAAGGCGATGGAGGGATTAGTGGTCAGGGGTTGGAGGCTAGGGATTGGAGATTTGAGATTTGCGATTGGTTCTGCGCGTTCCCGGCGAGGGGCGAGGACGGAGACAATGATGCCGAGCACGAGGAGGAGAAGTAGCGGAGTCCAGGGATTCGACACGCGGCGATTGATGGTCAGCCGGAGGGCTTCTTGCAGTGGCAGCGGGCCGAGAAAATCGTTGACGTACGAGACAAGCACGGGTTGAGTGGTGACCCAAACGCCGAGCGCCGTAGCCAGGATCAACATCGGCACGAGGATTCCGAGCGCAGTCACCGGCAACAGCGCCCAGCTCGCCCTGCGGCTCTCACGCGCCACGATCCAGCCGAGGAAGATCAATACGATAACCAGCACAGGGCCGAACATGATGAAGAACTGCGGCAGGCGCGTGGCAAAGATCAAATTTGGCAACAGCCCGCCCGCTTGCGTCTGAAAGCCGAGGTAGAAGGGCAGATACAGAACAATCCCGCCGGCAAGGAGGACGATGCCGAGCAAAGTCGCGTCGCCGACGACCTGCCACCGCCATCCCTCGCCAAACGACCGCGCGATGGCATAAGCCCCGACGGTGAGAAACAAATAGATGGGGAAGTCCCACGTGTTGAGGAAAGACAACGCGCCGAGGACAAGTGCGTAAACGATAATATCCGCCCTCACCCCCCAGCCGCCTCTCCCGTCGAGAACTGCCTCGAGGGGAGTGGGGGAGCGGGAGCGCAACATCAAGTTGAACGCAAAGGCAACGGCGAGAAGGACGAACGGCAGGGCCAGCACGTGAGGGTGCACATCGCCGAGGAGAAATGAGAACATCGGAAACTCGTCGATCGGTTGAAGGCCGATCGGCTGGCCTTCGTGACCGAGAAATTCGATCGTCGGCGACAACTGCCAGCCGGTCGGCGTGCCCGGCGGCGTGTTGAGATCGCGGTCGCGAACGACGCGGGACGAACGCCACCACCACCAGAAGCGGTCGGATTGCCAGGACGGTTCGCCGGTCGGCGGGTCGGAGAGGTCTTCGAGGTCGATCCATCTCCAGAACGAGGACGCCAGCACGGGCGCGCTCGCGCCGGGCGGCGTCGTCGCCGTCCAGAAGACATGCCGGGAGTGGAGCACTTCCAGAAAGCCGCCGAGGTTGCCGATGAAGAGGACGAAGAGAGGGCCGAGGAGGGAAGGAAGGAGCATGAAGGATGAAGGATGAGGAGCACTCAATCCCTCCTTTCGTCTTTCGTGTTCGTCTTTGCGACCTTCGTCCTCATCCTTGCGCCTTTCGCCTTTATCCTTTGCTACGGCGATGAGGTCGTAAACCACACCAAACATTCCCACTGCCACCAGCGCGAACAACAGCGACACGGCAAGGTTGAACGTGACACCGGGCGGCGTCCCGGCGAGTTTCGCCAACAGGCTGACGATAACGTAGCCGAAGTAGTAGTAGCTGATCGCATAACCTGACAACCACGGATCGAGGGGCGGGAAGACTTCGGAGCGGCGCATGGCGTTGAGAAAGGCGAACTCCATCGGCTTCTCGGTGCCCACGATCTCAGGGTTGTGCGCGCGGACGAAAGCCCACAGCGCGAAGGCGGCGAGGAAGAGGACTTCGGTGGCCAGGATGAATTGCGAATTGCGAATCACGAATGTGCGAAGGCTTTCAAAGCCAAGTTTTCTGACAGCCCAGAATGAGAGAGCGGCGACGACGGCGACGGCGAATAGAATCCCGCCGACGGTGTTCGTCAAGAAGCCGAGTGAACCCATTAGCCAGAATACGTAGCCGGCGAGGAGGAGACCGAATGCTTTCGACAACGCCCAGCCGCGCTCCGGCAGAAAACGCAAGAAGTGAAAGGCGAGCGGCCACGCGGCAAGTCCCAGGAGGAGGACGAGGAGATACCAGAGGAGGAAGCTCAACCAATCGGGCATGAGGCGAGGGAGAGGGGCTAGGGAAAGGGGGTTAGGGTTTGGAGATTAGGGCTGACGCACAGTCGGGATGGGCGCTGGAGTCTGATCGTGACCGAGGACGAGGGTCGCCGTTGAGCCAGCGGCCGCCGCCGTTGCCCCACCCGGCGCATCGGTCAATCCCGTCAATCCGGCAGGCGTTCGAATCACGGCCAGCGCCGGGCCGGAGGCGGCGAAGGCGCTGCCCTGAATGGGAGAGACGAATAGACTGGCTGATGCCATCGCGAGTATTACGATCAGCGCGAGGCCGAATGCCGGGCGCATGCCAGGATCGTGGCGGTAATCGCGCATACGGGGCGCTGCCGCAATTTTCGAGCGGACGCTCGGCCAATTGGGAGCGCGGCGAGAGGCGAGCGCGGCGAGGGCGCGCGGCGCGGCGGAGAGAGCATCGGCCAAGTGTCGCAGGTCCTCCACTTCAGCGCGGCATATGCCACATGAGGCCAAGTGCAATTCGACCCGCTCGTGCTCTAGCGAGGGGAGTCGGCCTTCGACGAATGCCAGCGCAAGGGAACCAATGTGATTGCTACCCAACTTCCCACTCCAACTCTAATTCCGACTCCGTCAGCCTCTCTCGGATGGCTTTCAAGCCAAGTCTCACGCGCGATTCGGCGGTCTTCGGGCTGATGCCAATCACTCTGCCCATTTCGATGTAGCTGAGTTCGCCAAAATATCGTAGAGCAATCGCCTCGCGCAATTTGGGCGAGAGAGCGCGCACCGCCGCCCACACATGCCGGCGCACGCCGCGCGCCTCGAGGGCCGATTCCACTTCACGGTCATCGCGCCTAAAAGACGCGCCTACGTGTTGACCGCGCTTCTCCCACAGGTGAAGTGGGATTGACTCAAGCCATTTGCGCCGTCGCTTGTTGCGGCATCGGCTGATCGCGATGGTGAACAGCCACGTGCCGAAACTCGAACGAGTTGCGTCAAATCTACGCAGGTTGCGGAAGGCGTAGACAAACGCATCTTGCGTCACCTCCTCGGCATCATCCGCGTCGCCGAGCAAGCCGACCGCGAAGCGGAAGACGCGCGAACTAAAGCGGTGGTACAGCCAGGCGCAGGCGTCTTCATCGCCCAGAGTCGCGGCGGTGAGATGGGAGGTTAGTTCGTCGGTGGTCAAGGAGTTATACACGGGCAGAAGTGGAATTGCTCACTGGCGAGCGGAGGCAATTGCCGGCAAGGTCCTCGCGGTTCACAATCTTCGCTTCAGACGTGATGGCTTCAGTCGCTGGGCGGATGCCAGCCAACGGCGACCCAGCGACGGCGTGCCGGGACAACGTATTCATTATTCAGTTGCAGGGCATCAACGGTAGCTCTTCCGCAGGCGGTTAGGCCGACAATCAGTGTGCCGTCGTCACTCCATTTGAAGTGATCGGCCCAGATTCGTCGGCGGGGATCGAATAGCGACACCCGATCCCCGGTCAGGGGATCGAGCGCATCCGTCTGTTTCCCCTTGTAAGCGTTACACCAACTACAAGCCAGCCAGAGATTGTCCTCTTCATCTGCGCCGCCTTTAGACACCGGAAGGATATGATCGAGCTCCAGTACGGGGCCAACTATGTCCTGAGACGTGAGGCAGTAGCCGCACCGAAAACGCGAGGCTTCAGCGACTCGCTGGCGCACCGCAGACAATATCTTCGGTCGGCTCATGAGGCTGACGAGAGTTGTTCGGGGTCAGAGATGTCATAGCCTCGCTGTTTCAACAGCATCGCCGCATGCGCCCGCACTAAAATGGTCTCTCCGTAGAGCGCCAGTAACGAACGCTGTTCGGATGTCTCTTCAGAGGACAAATCGCCTGTGCGTTGGTGTTTGTCATTAAGAATCGCCAGTCGTTCCTGTTGTTCAGTCGTCACGGTGCTGCGGGCGGCCTGCCAGAGTTCAGTGTCTTTCCAAGACGCCATATGGGGCAGGCGGTCTGCCATTTCGGGCGGCACTTCGTCCAGCGGAAGAAGCGCAACACTCAGAACCTCGGCGATTACCTCATCCAGAGGCCGTTTCAGCGTTTCCGCCGTCCGTTTGACGCGCCGATAGATTGTGTCGGGCAGATTAAGTGTAATGGTTTGAACGGCCATGGCCTGATCTCCGTCGGCTAGAAGTATAGCACTCGGCCTAATGGACAGCAAGACACGCACGCCCTCACCGCCGAAATTTCCTCAACTCCCAGTCGTCTCATAAATCTTCGTCCCCCCTGCCCCCTTATACGCGATCTTCAGTTCACCCTTCGCCACCATCGCATCGAACTTCGCTAAGCCTTCCGGCGTGTAATAAGCACGCTCCAGATCGCCGACGACGATGTACTTCACGTCGTACTTCTTGAGAAAATTCATCGCCTCTTCGGGGCTTGGCGTGAGGTAGAACACTTCGATCTCCTGCACACGATCGGTGACGAGGGTGGACGGCACGACGGCGCGTTGCTGGCGCTGGTGCCAGTTCCAGCCGACGACGCCGGGCAGACCGGTGTAGATCGTGAAGCGCGATCCCCAGTGATATTCGACGGTGTTCGTTTCAACGATCACCGGCGAGCCGACGACGTTCGCTTGCATCCAGCGGATCGCATCGTAGTCGTTGACCAGGTGCAATTCCTGATCGCGATCCCAATAAGACGCATACTTCATGTATTGCATTCCGTCGAGCGTGCGCGGCGCGGCCTCGGCCATCCGGTCGCGCACTTTGGCCGAAGTCGCCATCACGGTGTAGAGCGCCGCGCCGGCGACGAGCACGGTCAGGCCGCCGAGCCACAAACTGCGCGTGTTGGATTTCCACTGCGCGAACTCAGCCAGCACCCACGCCAGGCACGCACCGCCCACCACACTGAACAGCACCCACACCTGCAAATAGAACTTGAACACCGTGTTCATCCGGCTGATGTCGCCCTTGAGCACGACGAGCTCGACCACCGAGGTCAGCGCCAGACCCAGACCCATGAGCGCGAAGGCGATTCGTCGTTCGGTCGGCATGTTCCCCCGAAGCATCATCAGCCCGGCCCAAGTCGCCAGCGGCACGATGAGGAGCGCCGTATGGTAGCCCACGACGTAGAGTTCAAAGACGAACGCGGCGAGACCAAAGATGGCGAACAGCAGAGGCCCAAGCCACTCCTGTTTGCGATGGAGGATGTCGGCGGGCGTCTCGGCCAGCCAGCGCCGCGTTTCGCGCACCAGCACGGTGACCATCAGAAAGAAGAACAGCCCGTAGATGTAAAGGTAGGATTCAATCGTCGTCTTCGAGCCTTTCCAGAACTCGGCGGCGTTGTAGCCCGCGCCGTACCACTGTGAGTACGGAAGGAAAAACGCGCGGGTGAGGGCAATGAGCACGGCGGCTTGTATGCCGGTACGTAACAGCATCGCACGGTCGATCTTCTGATGTGTCAGCCAGTTCGCGAACGCAATCGCCAGCACGCTGAGAAGAAGATAGGCCGGATAGTCCCAAGAATTCGTCGGATTGAGCACGCCGACGACAAGGCCGGCGACGGCGAATGTCACGCCCCACTCCACCCAACTGCGGAGAGGGGTGACGGGTGACGGGTGACGGGTGACGTCACTCGTCACTCGCCACTCGTCACTCGCCACTCGCACAAACGCCACTCCCCACAATAGCGCCAGCAAGGTCAGCGGCAAGTCGATCATATGCGCGTGCAGGTCGGCATACAGGAAAGTGAAGAAAGGGAATTCGGTGATCGGCCCGGCTTCGCCCTCGCCCGGCGGGATGATGCGCGTCGCGTCCCAGTACCACGAGCCGGTGCCAATTGGGATCGTTTCACGTTCCACGACAACTTTCCACAGGCCGATCGTCGCGCGCGAGAAGTCACCGACGCCGAGAATGTCGGAGTGAATCCCTGCGGCGTCGCCAGCAACCTGCTGTAGTCCATGTGACATCACCTGCACTTCGCCGAGATTGCCTAAGACGACGATCAGCAGCGCGGCGGCGATACCGGCGACGTATGGAAGGAGATCTGGGCTGATCCAATGCGAGGAACGCAGGGAAACTGGGGAAATAGGGGAACTGTCACTCGTCTCATCTGCAAGCTCCTTTGGTTCTTCGTTTCCCAGATTTCCTTCGACAAGATTGAATGCCACGCTAAACGCCCCCATGCCCGTCGCCGAGAAAAGCGTCGGCAGGATCAGGTTGTAGGCGAAGGCGGGCACGATGCCGAGCAACTTGGTCGGCACCGAAACGATCACAAAGCCGAAGTAGTAGTAGTTGATGTAGCCGCCCGCGAACCATGGATCGTAGGGCGGGAACGAGGTGCTCTTGAGAACGGCGTTGAAGTACGAGAAGTCCATCGGCTTCTCGCCGCCGTAGGCCGGATGCCACAGGTCGGAGTTGCCCCAGCGGATGAACAGGCTGAAAAGGAAGAGCGCGAGGGCGAAGACCTCAATCGTCACGATGTAGTTGCGCCGCGCGCGTATCCACAGCCACAGCGCCTCGCGTCTGGGCCAGGCCAGCGCGGCCGATATGCCGGCCAACAACAGCGCGCACGCAAAAATCGTGAGCCGTGTGAACGGCAGAATCTTGAAGCTGCCGAGCATCCACGCCAGCCACGCGACGACGAGCAGCGCAAGCGTCTTCGCCGCCGGATAGCCCGCATCGGGCAGGCCTTTCAAGGCGACATACGACAAGGGAAAAGCGATCCAGCCCAGGACGACGAGCGAGAGCCACCACGCGACTGCGCCGAGAATCTCAAAACGATTCAGCAGCGAGTCGGGGTCGAACATCTGCGACCACGTGCCGCCGGCGCGCTGTTGTGTCAGTCGGTCGGGCGGCAACATGAGCGTCTTCTGCGAGCGGGAGGCCTCCACCGGCGTGTACGGTAGCACGTGGCTCAAGTCAACCGAGGCCAGCAGGGCGCGCACCTTGAGCGGATCGTAGTCGGCGCGTTTCTTGAACAGCCACACCGGCGGATGATCGTAAACGCTGAACGCCTCTTCCGACGACAGAATGTTGTCGTTATAGATCGGCAGGGTCGGGTCTTTGCCCCAGGCGGCGAGTCCGCCCACGTCGCTGATGCGCACAGGGCCAAGAGTCGGGTTCGACTGGAACGAAGCGACAAGGTCGAAACCCAGCGATCCGTCAAACATACTCTGGTAGTATTTGATCGTCAACGGGTAACGGAGAGGCAATCGCGGGAGCGACCACATCGCGCGCTGGCTGGAAATGAAAACATAGTCGGCCTCGTCGAGCCAGTTCGCCAAATCCTGCCGCTTGTTCTCGTCGTCCTCGTTGTACGGATGGATCTCACCGCCGGGCGAACTTGAGAGGTTGCGATAGATCGAATCCCAGCCGGGATAGCCCTCCACGCCGACCGGCAGTGGATCGTCCCAAGACTCATTCGCCATCCCCGGCCCGGTGATCGTCACGCCGCCGCTCAACGCCTTCAAGGTCACGTACACCGGCGTCTTGGCGGCCACGCTCATCGGAGGCAGTGGGACGGTGAGGCTTCCGCCGCGAGCGTCGCCGGGGCCGGGCGGCGCGATCGGAGTCGTGGCCGAGGTGTGCGGGCCGGTGGGATCGGGCAAAGTCGAGACGGTGATCTCCATCGCCGACGGCCCGCCGTCCGACATTGAGGCAATGTGCGGGAAGGTGATCCCGGTGATTTTTTCTTCGGCGGGTAATGTGAGCGTCCACGACTGGGGCGCGATCTGATCCAGGAACACCGTCGCGGCGGGGACAGTCACATCGGCGTAGCCTCTGCCCTGCCCGTCTTCGACGTTCAACGCGACAACGCCGGGCAGGTTTCGATAAATCCACTTCGACGCTGCGACGCGCGTGTAATCGCGCGTGTAGATGCGGGTGAATGCCCAGGCCCACGCGCCCGTGCCGACAAAGAGGACGGCCGCCAGGCCGACCGCCGAAGGCCGCGCCCATTTTTCCACCCACGCCGTCGCCCGTCCAAGAAGTTCGCGCAGCCGGCTCGGCAACCTCAAGTTACCAATTCCCAATTCCCGATCACCCCGCTTGAATTGCCACAATTCCACAATCGCCCATGCCGCGAAAAGAATCAAGAATGGGTAGATCGGCAGAAAGTAGCGAACGGACTTCACCCATCGGGTTGCCATGAAGAAGAAGTAGCCGCCAGCCCACGTCAAAGGCAGAGCGTGCCTCTTCCAATCGCCACGGAGCGCCTGCCACGCCGCCCACGCGAATCCGGCCCACGAGAGGAGGCCGAGCGGAATCCCCATCCCCCACAGCACCATGTTCACCAGTGGGAAGACGATCGCGGGGCGATTGGTCCACTGTTTGCCGGGCGGCGCGTCGATCTCGCCGGAGTTTTCGGCCTGCGCCTGGCGCATCTGCTCGATCCACTGAGTGTTCAGGTTGAAAGAAAATATGCTCGTCTTCTGGCCCGGCTCGCCGAAGGCCATCGGCATCGCGACGCGGAATGAAATCACGGCGGCGATGGCGGCGATGACCAACGCGAGGCCCATCTTGCGCAGGGCTGGCCCGCCGTCGCGCAGATAGTCGTCGGCATACGCGACGATCACAGCCACGACGACTTCGCCGAAAAGCGGCAGAAGGTTGATGCGTGTGGCGAGGGCCAAGCCGAATCCGACGCCGGCCAACGCGAAGTGGAACGGTCGTTTGGATTGGGCGGCGAGGACGGCGAAGTACATTGTCACGACGGTGAACAACGTGCCGAAGTTGTCCGGTGTGAAGAAGTGCGACTGTTGAATCTGCATCACGGCCAACGCCGAGAGCGAGGCCGCGATCACTCCGGCCCAGTGATTGTAGAGCCGCCTCCCAATGAGATAGATGCCGGCGATGGCCAGCAAGTCCGACAGCGCGGAGAGCGAACGCCCGATGAGATGGACCGTCCCGTAATCGGTCTGCTTCGTCCACTCGGCCGCGTAGCGGACGATGACGAACGGCAGTTGGCCGTAGACGAAGTGAGTGAATTGAGTGTTGAAGGGATTGAGCGTGGAGGTCGAGTTGTCGAAGTATTGGCCGAACGAATCCACCGGCTTGAGCGCGGTCTCGACCATCGTAAAGAAACGCTCGTCCGGGTGCAAGTGGGTGTCCTGATCCCAGTTCTGCCCCAGCCAACGCAGGTACGCGCCGCCCGCGAGCACGGCCAACAGGCATAAATCCAAGATCAGCCCCATGAGCGACACGCGCGAACGAGGGACGGCCACTGGTCTCGTTGGCGTTAGAGGTTCGGTTGTAACTGCGGGTTCAGTCGGAACGCTTGTCTCGGCCATAATAGATTGGGCCTCACTGTTGAGGCGGGGCCAACTGGCTTTCGTCAAAATCCTCATTCGGCGGCACAAGGAAAGTTAGATAATCTTTGCCGGGAAATTTCGACACATGATAGGCCAATATGCCGCTCGGATACAACTGTCGCAAAGTCTTCACGGCAAGGACATCTTGATGAAACAGAATGAACAATTTGGCCCCGGGCGCCGAGACGGTGTTGGCGAACTCGGCGTTGTCGAGGATGACGTGATCCCAGCCAAACTTGCCGGAGTAAATGCCAACAGCACGTGTGTCCACCCAATACGGATACGCCCGCACCCAGACCGAGTCGTAAGTGCCGAACGACCCGGCGAAGTCGCGCACCACTTTGCCGAGTTCCGAAGCGTTCTGCGCGCCGCCAATGTATTGCGCGGGATAGATTTCAAAATATTGATAAAACATCTCCTGGCCCGACAACCACAGGCCGACGACGATCACTCCAATGCCGATCGCGCGCCCCACCCTGCTGCCGAGGGCCTTCGCCATTTGTTCGAGAAACAGCCGCAGTGGGAACGCGGCGATCAGAAAGACGAGCGGGATCGCGCTCGCCGATCTCACGACCGATGGGTTCTCGTTCGGAAACGCGAGGCTCAGCGTCGAGGGTAACAACAGGAAGGGCACGCCGATCAGCAGGACAGCATCCGTCACGTTCGGGCGAGTCACGAGCCGAAAGAGCACATAGGCCGCGCCGAGAATGAACATCCCGCCGGCCAGTGTGTCAAGGACCGGGCGATTGGGCACGGTGTTGACCCAGACCACGTCGCTCGTCCAGTTGAACATCCTCAGAGAGTTCCACTCGTTGGAAAGAAAAATCGCCGCCGGCGGCCCGGGCAGTTGCGTCTCAGCGTCGGACACGCGGCCCAGGATGCGATACCAGAACATCTCCGGCACTTCGACTGAGTAATGAAAGAGCGGGACGAACACGGCGAAGGCCACGATCGCCATCATCGCGAGCCGGCCGGCGAACGCGCTCTCGGCCTCTGCGTTCTGCCTCCGAGCGATTTTGACCGCGCCGAACATCGCCGCCACGACGCCGACAAACACAGGCACGATGCGAAACGAGGTGTAACCGTACAGTCCCGCGCCGAGGAAGAAACCAGCGAGCAGAAAGTCGTTGCGCGTCCCGCGCCGCAGGCCGCGCAGGAGGAAATACAGTGTGGGCGCGACAAAGACGGGGCTGAAAGGAAAGCGCAGACCCACCCGGCTGATCGTCTGCGGCCACAGAGCGACGGACGCCAGCGTTCCGGCGATCAGGCCGAGCGTCTCGTCGCCCAACTCGCGGCCAAGCAAATAGATAAACGGGATCGTCAGCACGGCCACCAGCGAGGAGCCGATCTTCAGCGTGAGGTAACTTAGCCCGGTGCCGAGCGTCCGGGCGATGAACGCGCTCAGATAAAACTGGAGCGGCTCGCGTCCCGTGTTGCGCGGGAAGAAAATCGAAGGCTGGCCTTCGAGAACGTCGTTCACGTCGAGCAGTTTCTCAACGTGGTCGCTCGTCATCTCAGGCGGCACGGCGTCGAGGCGATAGTAGCGGCAGAACACGGCCACGACCATCATGGCGAGGAACAACAACAACGAACGGGAGAAGCGGATAGTGAAAGCAGGGGAACGGAGCCAGTTGGAAAAGCGGGTGATTGAGGATTGGAGATTGATCGGCCCGTCCCAAAAAGCGGCCAGCCAGGCCGCCACACTGGAGGCCCACAACCAGACGCCGATGCCTGTGAAGGTGTTGTCCGAAGAGGTGGCGTAAGTCAACAGCGATAGCAGGATTGCCAGCCCGACGAATCTCCAACGCACACCGGTTTTATCAACGACGGCGGCGAGCGAATCGTCCTGCGGGATTTCGGGACGATCGATTCGGAGTGAGAGGATGAAGATGCCGACCGCGGCGACCAGCCACACGACCCCACCGCTCGCATCGTCGCGACGTGCGATGAACGACACTTGGGCGAGCACCGCGCAGGTCAACGCAAGCGGCAGACGCACGGCGCGCCAGAAGTAGCGGCCATACGGCACGGCTTCGAGAACGTCGAGGAGGCTGGGGCCGGTGAAGGTTTGGTTCATGCGGCAAAGGGAACTAATGGAAACGAAGGAAGTAAGGGAACTGAGTTCAGGTTCGTCTAGTGACGAAAAACAAATATGCGCCGCCACGCGTTCCATCCGGCAGTGGCTCCTCGAAGAATGGCCGCACGAGCCTCTCGGTCAGCCACAGGTTCGCGCGAGTCGGCGAAAGAATCCATCTCCCGGTGAGGCCTTTGCTGATCGCGGCGGGGAGGCCGAAGTAGTGCCCCCACTCCAACGCTCTGAGCGCGCCGGGGGCGAAATAATACCACGAACGCTCAATCGTGAAACCGGCCCGCGTCAGCCTTTCGCGCCACACGTCCGGCGAGTCGCAGTGACGATGGCGGGAGATGCGGTTGAAAAAGGACTCATAGGCCCCGGCGATATTCTTCAAGCCAACGGCCCGCAAAGCGGCGGAGATCGAAAGAAACTCAAGAAAGTGCTCGCTGGGCACGCAGAAGAAAAACGGCGCGCCAGGTTTCAGAACGCGGGCGAGTTCGGTCAGCACTGGATCGAGATCGGGGATGTGCTCGAGCACGGAGTTGCTGACCGCGCTGGCGAAACGTCTGGAGGGGAAGGGCAGTGCGCCCCCGTCGGCCTGCGCTAGAACGCAATAAGCCCCCCGCCCTCTTGCCTCTTTCAACGGCAGCCACCACGGGTCAACGCCCGCCGCGAGCGGATGAGCAAAGGTCATCGAGGCGAAGTGCCCATCGCCACAGCCGAGGTCGAGCGTGGGTTCGGGCAATTGAAGGTCTTGATAAAACCGGGCTTCCGTCGCGCGCAGGAGGGCGCGGAAGGCGGGGAGGTCGCGGAGGTGACGGGTGAGGAGGTCGGGCACAGGGAAAGGGCTATCTGCCCGACCGGGATTCGTCTGCCTGCTTCCTCAGAAGGTCATCTATCTCCCGAATGAGCGCAGGCAAATTTGGTCGAGTGAAACTCATGTCTGGGGCAGGAACGCGATTGTGTTTGATATCCGGGGGTACGTGCTTGTGGTGTGGGTATGTGCTTTGCAGAGTGGGATCATCCGGGTGCGGTTGTGGGTCATACCAGCCCAGTTTTTCCTCGCCACGCCTTATTTCGTATCCGTATTCATCAATCACGGCGCCCAAGCGCTCATAGATGATTCGTTGACGAACGACCAGTCGCACGTCCTGTTCAAAGTACAATTCGCCAGCGACGCGCGCCAGCGTCCTGCCGCGTCGAATGAAGGCTATTGTCGAACGCTTGATGGAAGGAAACTGTTCGATCAGCGAGTAAATGAACAGTTCGTAGTCTTCCGGGGTGCGGAGTTCGTTGGTCATGTCGCGACACGAACAAGCCCAACGAGGCTCGGCTGATTCTGCTGAACTTGCTGTATCTTATTACGGTACTCAGCCTGCCGCGCAAGCCACGTACGATAGACGCTGGCCCATTCCCCAAAGTCCAGCACCCAATTGTCGTCTTCCGGCTCTTCACCGCTCACGTAAGCAGCATAGAAGGTTTCCGATCGAACGCCATACTTGCGTTCGAAAGCCAGCATATCTTCTTCAAGGGCATGTATGTCCGAGAGAATGTCTTGGAGAGTCATATCCCACCTCTGGCCGTTATTGGCGGGCTACACTTTGGCGGGACGCCAACCACCGCTCGAATGATATTTTGCTCTCCCCACTGCGCCGCCCCGCCTGCCGCCATGCGCAAGAGTTCGTTCGTGTCGATCACGATGCGGATCATTGCGGCTTGCGCGCTGAATGAACCAGGGCGCTGAGTTCGGCATCGGTCACCTTGCTCAAATCCCTGATCGGTGGGTGAGCCTGCACAGCGGCAAAGAAGGCGTCAAAGGGTTTCTGCCATTCCTCGAGTGACATGGTTCGGGCAGGGGCAGGCAAGATTACTAGCATGGCGTAGGCCTGCTCCGGCAAGGGAGTTCCGTCCACCGACTTTACTACTCCACCTTCAAGTCTGACCGGATATGCTTGCAAAGTCATCAGGGATTCCTTTCGTCCGCAAAGACAACGGTCGCCATCGCTATTATACCAACGGTGCGCCCACTCCTACTTGTACAGCCAGTGTTTGCGCCGGCTCAATTCCCGGAACAATCTTTCGTACTCCCCCGCCACCGCCTCCGGCGAGAAAGTCGCGGCGATATTCTCCGGTGACTGCCGAAATGAGTCGCGGTCGGCCAGAACCGCGCTAACAGCGTCAGCCAGCGCGGGCGGGTCGGCGATGGGGACGACTTTGCCCATGCCGGTCATCGCCACCGGCTGACGAACGCCGGGCAGGTTCGAGGCGACGACCGGCGTGCCGCACAGCATCGACTCGATTTGCACGAGTCCAAAACTCTCGGTGCTGTTGGTGCTCGGCACGACGAGCACGTCGAGCGCGCGAAAAAACGCCGCCATTTGCGCGGCGTCGAGCACGCCGAGAAACGTCCAGCGGTCTCGATACGACTCAAAGAGCGGCGCGAGTCTGCGAGCATACTTTTCCTCGCCGAGCACGTTTTGATATTGCCCGGCGAATAGAACCCTCGTTTCGGGATGACGGTCGAGGATCGTGGGGAGCGCGTCGAGCAAATGCTCCACGCCTTTCTCCCCCGCGAGTCGCGCGGCCATGCCGATGACGCGATGGCCGTTCAACATGTGCCGGGCGCGAAACTCGGCCACGGCCCCGGCCTCGACCTCGGCGATTTCGACCGGCGGCGGGATGACGCGCACTTTCGAGAGATAGCGCGACAAAAGCGGTGAGTTCTCGGCGTAGTCTCGAGTGTAAGCGACAATCGCGTCGGCCAGTGTCGCCGCCAGCTGATTGCTGAAGTACACGATTCTGTTGATGAGGCCGTTCAGCGGCGAGGGCGGCAGAAGGAGATCGCAGTGATACGTGAGAACGGTCGGCTTGCGAAAGAGCCGGCCGCGCAGCGCGATGCCGCTGGCGTCGAATTGAGGCAGGTGCAGGCTGACGGCGTCGTGCGTCGCCGCGAGGCGCGTGGCGAGCAGGCCGAGTGTCGGCATCAGCACGCCTTTGCTCAGTCGGGCGACGACCGGCGCGCGAACCACTTGCACTCCGCCGAGCGTTTCGTGGGCGGGCAGAGCCGGCGAGTAACGCGAGGTGAGCACCGTGACGACG
>JACQED010000102.1 GCA_016200785.1 Chloroflexota bacterium | reverse complement strand
ATGGCGTTGGCGCAGTGGCGGATGAGGGTGCGCGATCGCTCCAGCGCTTTGTCGCGCGCGGCGTTTTTGGCGGCGAAGTCCGCGCGGATGCGATCGGCAATCTCGTCAAGATTTTTCATTTTTCTTGTTCCGGCGGTTTGGGAGGCTTGAAGAGATGGTCCGCGAGCGAGAAGCCTTCGGGGAGTTTGATCTCGCCGTACGTGCCTTCGAACTTGGAAAGATTCTCGCCGAGCGCGCGCAGTAGAAGCTTCGCATTCATCGGCGTCATTACCACGCGCGCGTAGACCTTAGCCTTCGGCACGTTCGGCATCACGCGAGCGAAGTCAACAATGATCTCCGAGGCTGAATGCGTGATGATGGCGGTATTAGAATACACCGGCTCAAGGTTGCCCGGGAGTTCCACGGCGAGGCCGGGCGGTTTGGGCACGGCAGGCGCTGGTGGCGGCGTCCCTGCGGGTTGAGTTTCATCGCTCATAGAGTTCGATCTCCCAATGAGAATTCCGCGAACAGATTCGCGGGGCGAAAGCACAACAGCCGTCGGCGGGGCGCTGACGGCTGTTGGCGATCACAGTCTTACGTTCACGGCGCTCCCGCTAGAACGGGATCTCGCCTTCTTCGGTAGGCGGCTCGCCCATGTCGGCCACCTCCGCAGTTCCAGCTGTTGGCCCGGCATCAGCGCGCGTGCCGAGGAACTTAACCGAGACGGCTGTGACCTCGAATGACGCGCCGGCCGTGCCGTCTTGCCGGGTGTAGATTCGCGGGCCGCCGGTCTTGGCATCGCCGTTCATCCGACCTTCCACCAGCACTTGCCGGCCCTTTTTGAGATACTGGTTGCATGTTTCAGCCAACTTCCCCCAGACAGAAATCCGCCACCAGAGGGTACGCTCCTGTGGCTGACCCTGCTGGTCTGTCCATTTCTCGCTGGTGGCGATACTGAAGTTGGTGACGGCTTGCCCGGAGGGGGAGTAGCGCATTTCCGGGTCGCGCCCCAGATTGCCGACGAGGATGATTTTGTTGTACATCTCTGCTCCTTTGTCAACGGAGGCGAGTTTTAGGTCCCGGCCGAACACCGCGCGGTGTTCCAGGCCGGCCAAAGTTCTCCGTTGAGACAGAACAAATGTATAAGATTTTTCTGAGAATGTCAACCGCTAAAAACGGCTGATAATTCGACCCTTGTCAAGTATATCAACCCATGATATATATAAGACATCTTAACTAATCAGGCAAGTTAACTATGCTGCCACCCAAACAATTCACCCAGGTGCTTCACGAGTGGGCCGAAGTCTTCATGCGCCGTTCCATGCGCGACTTCATTCTATTCACGAAAGACACCGGCCTGTCGAACCCGCAGATCAGCACACTCATGCGCCTCTACTACAGAGGCGCGTGTGGCGTCTCCGACATCGGCAGTCACACCGGCGTGACAAACGCCGCCGCCAGCCAGATGGTGGAGCGGCTGGTGCAAAACGGCCTGCTCGAGCGGACGGAAGACCCGCGCGACCGGCGAGTCAAGCAACTCACCCTCACCAAAAAAGGTCGGACGCTGATCGAGAAGGGCATCGAGGCCCGCCGCCGCTGGCTCGAAGAGTTGACGACCGCGCTCACCGAGGATCAGCAGACGGAGATCATCACCGCCCTCACGTATCTTACCGAGGCGGCGCGCAAACTAGAGTCGCCCGAATCATAGCGCGGCTTCCAGCCGCAACCGAAGGATGGGACACGGAAGAACACGGATTTCACGGATTCGGCTCATCCGCGTGAATCCGTGTCCGAAAAATCTTCGCGGTCAGCGTAGTTTCTTCAAGGGAATACCATAAATCGTCTCAAGGAGCGCAACGTGCAAAATCCGAACCGGCGTGATCGCCGTCCGCAACGCGGACCGGACAACCATGGCCTGCAAAGGGCCGTCAGATATCTGGGCCGTTATCGCCGCCAGGCGGCTCTGCCCTATCTGTTTCTAATCGTCGCCACGCTGTCGCAATTGGCCGTGCCGCACCTGGTGCGCAACATCATAGACGCGGTGACCGAAGGCGTCGTGGCGAAAACCGTCCTGCAAAACCTGCCCAAGATTCCGTCAGCAGTGCTGTCGCAGGCCCTTCCCAAGATTCTGGCTTTTCTCAAACTGCCCGCCGATTGGACGAAAGACCAACTGGTGACCGAACTGACGACGCGCCAGAACAACACGCCGAATCTGCTCCTTCAGGCCGGCATGGCCATCGTCGTCTTCGCCGCGCTGCGCGGGCTGTTCGCCTTTCTGCAGGCCTACTGGGCGGAACGCAACTCGCAGGCCGCGGCCTTCGATCTGCGTAACGATCTGTTCGCCAAGATTCAACGGCTGTCGTTCTCCTACCACGACCGCAACCAGACCGGCCAACTGATGATTCGCGCCACCGACGATGTAGAAAAAGTGCGCCTGTTCATCGGCCAGGGCTTGGTGCAATTGGTCGGTGCGGTGGTGCTCATTGTCGGCACGCTCATCATCCTGTTCACCACCAACGCCGCCCTCGCGCTGGTCGTACTGCCCGTCCTGCCGATCGCCATGATCCTGTTCCTGATATTCGGCAGCGTCATCCAGCCGCTCTTTGCCAGAATCCAGATCAGGCTGTCCGCACTTAACACCGTGCTGCAGGAGAATCTGGCCGGCATCCGTGTGATCAAAGCCTTCACGCGTGAGACCACGGAGCAGGCCAAGTTCCGCAAGGCGGCCGACGGGGTGATGAACCAGCAGCTCTCGGTGGCGCGGCTGATGACTTTCCTGTTCCCGCTCACCTTCCTGATCGCGAACCTGGGCCAGGCGGCCACTCTGTATTTCGGCGGACGCCAGATCATTGGCGGGACGCTGACGCTGGGAGAGTGGCAGGAGTTCAGCCTGTACCTGATCTACCTCTTCCTGCCGACGGCCATGTTCGGCATGATCATCACTCAGATGGGGCAGGCCGCGGCTTCGGCGGGACGCATCTTTGAAATCCTCGACGCCAAGAGCGACGTGACCGACAAACCAGGCGCGGCCGCCCTGCCGCTCGTGCAGGGCCGGGTCAAGTTCGAGAAAGTGACCTTCCGCTACTTCGGCAGCGGCGACCCGGTGTTGCGCGAGATGAGTTTCGAGGCCGAGCCGGGCCAGACAGTGGCGCTCTTGGGCGCGACCGGCTCCGGCAAGACGTCGATCATCAACCTCCTGCCGCGCTTCTACGACCCCACCGAGGGCCGTATCACTATTGACGGCCACGATCTGCGTGACGTGACGCTCGACTCGCTCCGCTCGCAGATCGGCATCGTGTTGCAGGAGACGACGTTGTTCAGCGGCGCCATCCGCGAGAACATCGCCTTCGGCCGGTCCGACGCGACGATGGACGAAGTGACGGCGGCGGCGAAAGCGGCGGCGGCCCATGACTTCATCATGTCCTTCCCGCAGGGCTACGAGACTCCGGTGGGCGAGCGCGGCACGACCCTGAGCGGTGGGCAAAAGCAACGCATCGCCATCGCCCGCGCGCTGCTGATGGACCCGCGCATCCTGATCCTCGACGACTCGACCAGCAGCGTAGATGTGCAGACGGAGGGCCAGATCCAGAAGGCCCTCGACCGGCTGATGAAGGGGCGGACGTCTTTCGTCATCGCCCAGCGCATCAGCACCGTCATGAACGCCGACCAGATCCTGGTGCTGGATCAGGGCGCGGTTGTGGCCCGAGGCCAGCACGCCGAACTGATGGAAGACAGCCCGATCTACGCCGAGATTTACAACTCGCAGCTGGTGGGCGACACGCCTGGGGAAGAAACCCCCAACTCCCGAATTCAATCTTCAATACCCCGGCTGCCCGTGATTGCCGCGGTTTGAGTTTGAACTTTGGCGTTTGAGATTTGAAGTTTGAGATTGGAGAAATAAACCATGTTTGCTGGTGGACCACACGGCATAAGCCGGCTGATGAATCAAGAAACAAGCAAGCCGAAGGCCCTGGGCGAGACCCTGGCCCGCTTTGGATCGTACTTCCGGCCGTATTGGTACGTCCTGATGCTGGTAGCCGCGCTCGTCACGACCGCGACTTGGGCGCAGGTGACCACGCCCGATCTGACTGGCGAGGCGGTGGACTGCTACCTCGCCCCGGCGGCCGCCAGCGCCTTCGGCAACTTTCCGGGCGTCAGCAGCCAGGGCAACGCGGGCCAGAGCAATTGCTGGCTGGCCAAAGAGCCGGCCCAGCTCGGCTTCACCCAGCGAACCATGAGAGCCTTGCTGACATTGGGCAACTTCCCCGCCCCCTCGGCGGATGCGTCCCGGTTGACGACCGGCGACCGTCTGGCCGGCATGGGCCGCCTGATCCTATTGGTGATCGGGTTGTACGTCACCGGTTCGGTGCTGACGGGTCTGACGTTCTTCACGATGACGTGGGCCGGGCAACACGTGCTGCGCGCCATGCGGATTGACGTGTTCCGGCACCTGCACCGGCTGTCGCTGGCCTACTACGCCGAACACGAGGCCGGCGACCTGATGAGCCGTATCACCAACGACGCGGAAACGATCCAGCAAGCCCTGAGCTTCGCACTCGTCAATGTCTTGAGCGGCATCCTTTTACTGCTCTGGGTGGCCTACAACATGCTTTCCAAGAGCCTGGGTTTCGCGTTGCTCAGCCTGGCGGTTTCGCCGGTGATGATCGTGGCCACGCTCTGGTTCTCAGACCAGGCACGCAAGGCCTTCCGCCGGACGCGCCAGGAGATGGGCAGTGTCAACGCCGAGTTGCAGGAGTCCATCGCCGCCGTGCGCGAGGTGCAGGCCTTCAACCGCGCCGAGGAGAACATCGAGAACTTCAGCGTCACCAATGCCGCCAACCGCGACGCCAACGTCCGGGCGGTGTCCTTCACCGCCGCGCTGGCCCCCACGCTGGAAGCGCTCGGCTACCTGGCACTGGCGATCGTCACCTGCGTGGGCGGCTGGTATCTGCTGAAAGATCAGCCCCTGCTCGGCACCACCGTTTCGATGGGGTTGATCGTCACCTTCCTGGCCTACGTCCAGCGCTTCAACCAGCCCATCCAGCAGATCTCGGTGATGTGGACCAACATCCAAAGCGCCGTCGCGGGAGGCGAGCGCATGTTCAACTTGCTCGACATCGAGCCTTCGGTACAGGACAAGCCGGGGGCCAGGCCCATGCCGGACATCCAGGGTGCGGTGGAGTTCGATCACACCTCCGCGGCCTACAAGAAGGGTGTGCCCGTCCTGCAAAACGTTAGCTTCAAGGCCGAGCCGGGACAGACCATCGCCATCGTCGGCCCCACCGGAGCGGGCAAGACGACGATCATCAACCTGATCCCGCGCTTCTACGATGTGACCGGCGGCGTGGTGAAGATCGACGGGATTGACGTTCGCGACGTCGGGGCGGAGTCCCTCCGCCGCCAGATCGGCATCGTCTTGCAGGACACTTTTCTGTTCAGCATGACGGTGATGGAGAACATCCGCTTCGGGCGGCCGGACGCGACCGACGCGCAAGTGATCGCCGCCGCCAAACTGGCGCACGCCGATACCTTCATCGAGCGCCTGCCGGACAAATACCAGACCGTGCTCGGCGAGCGCGGCAGCGGCCTGAGCCAGGGACAGCGGCAATTGATCGCCATCGCCCGCGCCGCCCTCGCCGACCCGCGCATTCTGATTCTCGACGAAGCCACCTCCAGCGTGGACACGCGCACCGAACGGCTGATCCAGCGCGCTTTCGCCGAACTGCTCAAGGGCCGGACGAGCTTCGTCATCGCCCACCGGCTGAGCACCATCCGCAACGCCGATCAGGTTCTGGTGATGAATCTCGGCGAGATCGTCGAGCGGGGCAAGTTCGACGAATTGCTGACGCGCAAAGGTTTCTTCTACGATCTATACATGAGCCAGTTCCGGCGCGACGAGGAAATGGACGAGGTCGTGAAAGGCAACGGACACAAGGCAGGTGAGTTGATCCCTGCGTAGCAGATTTCACCACGAAGGCACAAAGGCACGAAGAACACAAAGCATCTTGGTGAACTTCGTGTCCTCGTGTCTTTGTGGTTTAAACTCCCAGATACATCTACGGAGCCACTCCGATGAAAATCGTCGTCTGCCTCAAACAAGTGCCTTTCGTCGATCAACTGAAATTTGACTACGACAACAAACGCCTGATCCGTGAGGGTGTCGGCGGCGAGATCAATCCGTTCGACAAACGCGCCATCGCTCAGGCGATTGCTCTGCGCCAGCAATTCGGCGGCGAGGTCATCGTCGTCACGATGGGGCCACCGCAGGCCAAAGAGGCGCTGGTCGAGGCGTTGGCGATGGGCTGCGACCGCGCCGTGCATCTCCTCGGGCGCGAATTCGCCGGAGCCGACACTCTCGCCACCGCACGCGCGCTCGCCTTCGCCTGCCAGAAAATCGGCTACGACTTGATCTTCTGCGGCAGATACAGCACGGACGCCGAGACTGCGCAAGTTCCGCCGATGCTGGCCGAGATGCTCGACCTTCCACAAGTGACAGGCGCGACGGAATTGAAATTCTCCGACGACGGCAGGCGTCTCACGGTGAAGCGCGAACTGGACGACGGCTTCGAAATTGTTGAAACGTCACTGCCCGTTGTATTAAGTGCGGCGGAACGACTCGCCAAACCGATCAAAGTGAAGCCCGAGGATTTGGAACCCGCTCGTCAAAAGCCGATCGCCGTGTGGGCGGCATCCGATCTCTCAGCCGACGCGAGTCTATTTGGCGCAACCGGCTCACCGACGTCCGTCTCCGAGATCTTCAGCGTGGAGCCGAAGCGCAAGCGCGTGATCCGAGGCATTGACGGCGACGTAACGACCGCCGTGCGCGACACGGTGCGAGGCTTGACGGGAGAAGGGTTGTTTACCGGGCAGAAGCCCGCGACCCAATCCGCCATCCGCCCTCGCACCAAAGGCGGCTCGAAACAGCAAGCCATCTGGGTTGTGACCGAGGCGGTGGGCGAGACGATTCGCCCCGCCACGTTCGAATTGCTGGGCCGGGGAATGGAACTCGCGGAGAAGATCGGCGGCGAACTGGCGGCAGTGGTAATCGGCCACAACACCGAGCAGCACGCGAAGACCCTCGCGGCGCACGGCGCAGACAGAGTTTACATAGCCGATGCGCCCGCCCTCACCGATTATTCGACCGAAGGATACACGGCGGTGCTGGCCGATGCGATCCGACATCACGATCCCTTCGCCGTGCTTCTGCCTTCCACCGCGAACGGGCGCGACCT
>JACQED010000101.1 GCA_016200785.1 Chloroflexota bacterium | reverse complement strand
CTCGCCGCCGTTTATTGTACTACAGATACTTCTCGACGGCCCATCCCCCGGCCCTCATCACCTCGACCGGCGCAACTTTGTCCTTCGGATCGAAGCGCAATGTGTTCACGCCAGTCAATGCGTCGAGCACGTCACCCATCGCGTCGGCGAGATAGACCGGCACGCCGAGCGCCTTTGCGATCTGCAAGGGCGACACGTCGTCGAGGCTGATGCCCTGCGGATGATCGAACATGACGCGCGGCAGGACGACGAACTCGCCCACGTCGCGCCCGGCGAGTTGCGCGATCACATCGTTGCCCATCAACAGCCCGGCGACGGTGATCGTCTCACCCAACCGTTCATTGACAACCGCAATGGCCTCCAGCCGCGTGCCCGCCAACCCATTGAACTCGTCCGCCGTCGCTCGAAGCGTCGGCGAAAAAAGGGCGGCAGTAACGAGAGTCGCGTGACGAGCGGCGAGGGACGTGTGATGGGGCCTCCGTCCGGCTTTGCCGGTTTTTGGAGTTTGGGATTTGGAATTTGGGATTTCGCCCTTCACCGCCTCCCAATCCTCCAGAAACCCTCTAACCTGCCCGAGTCCGTTCTCCTCCAACTCCAGCCCGTCGTACGCCTCCTTCGGCGGCACGGGCCGGTCGGTGGCGAGATACCACTCGTCGCTGAGGTATGCGAAGCGGACGCCGAGTTCGTCGAGATACTCTGTCTGCCAGCCCTCGACCTGCCCGACGATGCTTTCCATCTCGGCGACGGTCAGCGGGCGGTGGCCGTACTTGTGATGCTTCGTCAGTCCAACCGGGACGACCGAAACGGAGATCACCGATGGATAAAGTTCGGCGAGGTCGCGCACCGAGCGTTCGAGGGCCGGGCCGTCATTCAATTCGGGCGTTATGACCAACTGCGTGTGGGTTTCAATTCGCCGCTCCGCCAGCCAGCGGAGTTGTTCGAGAATATCGGGAGCGGCTTTGTTTGCGAGGCACTTGCGGCGCGTTTCGAGATCGGTGGCGTGCACCGAAACGTACAGCGGCGAGAGGCGTTGTTCTTCGATTCGTTTCCAATCGTGGTCGCTCAAATTGGTGAGTGTTACGAAGTGGCCGTAGAGGAACGAGTAGCGATAGTCGTCGTCTTTGATGTAGAGCGTTCGGCGCATGCGGGGCGCGGTCTGGAGCACGAAGCAGAACGGGCACAGGTTGTTGCAGCGGCGGATGTCAATGTCGAATGTGGGATGATCGAATTCCAGCCCCAGCGCCTGCCCATCTTTGCGATTGCCGTAAACCTCGTGCTCCTCCCCGTTCCGGCGATAGGTCAAGGCCACAACGTCTTCGGCGGCGTAGAATTGCACGTCAATCACATCTTCGACCGGGTGCCCGTTGACGGCCAGCAGTTCATCGCCGGGGCGCAGGCCGACCGATGCCGCGAAACTCCCGCGCTCGACGGCCACGATGTTGCCCGCGCAGGGCGGGCGTTCGGCAGGGATCATTAGTTATGCTTTCGAGTTCTCCTGCCTGCGTTGTTGCAGAAAGCTGATATTCGGAATAGAATAATTTTGCGCAACGAATCCATTTCCGCCTCATCCCTCAATCGTCTCCCTCGTCGCCTTCCCCAAATCATTGTACTCCCCTCTCAACTCCTCCGGCAGCATCGCCGCGATGATGTACATCGCCTCGTCCGTCATCTTGCGCAGAAGTTCACGCGGCGGGCGGCCCGTGACCGGCTTGAATCGAAACGGCTTGCCGATCCGAACAACCGCGCCCTCGCGCTTGCCCCACATGAAACGCGGGCGCGGGAAGCCGGGCGTGCCGGTGATTGCAATCGGCACAGTCGGGGCTCCGGTCTTGAGCGCGAGATAGGCCAATCCCTCTTTCGTGTCGCGCATGGCCGAGTGCCGTGTGCCCTCCGGCGCGACGAGGATGATCTCGCCGGCATTCAACACCGCAATCGCCCGTTCCAGCGCCCGCCGATCGAGTTCCTCCCGATGTACCGGGATTACATCCCACAGCCGCGGGAAGATGCCCCAGCCCGGAATCTTGTAGACTTCGACCTTGGCCATCGGCACGATGTTGCGCGGAACGTGGCCCATCACGACGACCGGGTCCACGAATGCGATATGATTGATCATCAGGATCGCCGGCCCGGTCATCGGGAAATTATCGAGTCCCTCGACTGCCTTGATCTTGACCAGGAATGTCCAGGCGATCTGATCCATCAGCCAGCGCAGAAAACGCCGCATCGGCTCGCGACGGGCGTGGTCGTACTGTTTCAGGCCCGTGGTCTTTGGTAATCGGTAAGTGGTAATTGACTCACCCATATACCCCTCTGTACTCCTCGGGCAACAACGCCGCAATCCGCCGCATGATCGTCTCGGTCGCGTCGCGCAGTGCCGCTTTGCGCGCCGGGCCGGGCGGCGGCAGAGGCGGCAGGCGGAATGCCTCGCCGACCGTCAACGTCACGCGCGGGCGGCGACCTCGCCGGATGGCTTGCCACGCATTTTTCGTGCCGGTGATCGCCATCGGCAAGATCGGCGAGCAGGTTTTCATCGCCAGGTACGCTGGGCCGACCTTGCCTTCAATCAACGCGCCGGTGGGACTCTCGCGGCCTTCGGGAGCGAGGCCCAAAATGCCGCCCGATTCGAGAATTGTCAGCGCGCGTCCGATCACTTCGCGATCGACGTCGCCCCGCTTCACGGGGATCGCGCCGTACTGCCTCAGCGCCCAGCCCACGACCGGCACTTCCATCACCTCAGACGCGGCGATCAGTTCGGGCCTCACCGGCAGACCGGCGGCGACCAGCGGCGGATCGAGATGGCCGAGGTGATTGCAGACGATCAACAGCGGCCCGTTGCGCGGGACGCGCTCCAAGCCGTGGAATTCGGCGCGCGTGACCACGTGAAGGAGGCAGGAGACGAGAGGCACCGCCCATCGGCGAAAGCGCGCGTGACGACTCACACTGCTATTCAAAGACCAAACGATTTACGGCCGTCACAACGCCCTCGAGTTCGAGCGCCGTCGTCTCGACAATTCGAGCGTCGTCGGCCGGGCGCAGGGGCGCAATCGCCCGGCTGGAGTCTATCCGATCGCGCTCACGCATCGCGGCAAGAATCTCGTCGTAAGTCTGTGTTTCGCCGCGCTCCTGGTTTTCAAGAAACCTGCGCCGAGCGCGCGTTTCGACCGTTGCGTCAAGATAGATTTTTAGATCGGCCTCGGGCAGAACGACCGTGCCGATGTCGCGCCCGACCATCACCACACGCCCGCGCCTGCCGATGCGCCTCATCTGTTCGGTGAGCACCTGTCGCACGCGCCGATAAGCCGAGACGGGCGACACGTTCGCATCTACTTCCTTTGAGCGAATGGTCCACGTCACATCTTCACCGTCGGCGATCACGGTGAGTGCGCGCCCGTCGGCGACGGCGGGTGGCACGACGTCGATCCGAATCTTCTGGGCCAGAAGACTCACGGCGGCCTCGTCCCGGATCGAAATCCCGGCGCGCAGTGCCGCGAGGGTCACGGCGCGATACATCACGCCGGTGTCAAAGTACAGGTAGTTCAGGCGGGCCGCCAGCCGCTGGGCCACGGCGCTCTTGCCCGAACCGGCCGGCCCGTCAATCGCAATCGTCGAAGGTATGCTCAATAGTTCCCTCAGAACCTGCCACGAAAACACGAAGCCTCAAAGAACACAAAGAAAACTTGGTGAACTTCGTGTCCTGGTGCCTTTGTGGTAAGGGCTTGTCACAAACGTGCTAAGTTTTCTTTAGATTTCCTGGTATGCCTCGCATTCTACCACAGAGAGTATAATGATCTCCGCTCAAGGAACCCGTATGCCACGCGAACGCCTTCAAAAGATTCTTGCCTCCGCTGGCTTTGGCTCGCGCCGTTCATGCGAAGAACTGATCGCCGCCGGTCGCGTCCGCGTCAACGGCGAGATCGCCGGGCTGGGCGACAAGGCCGATCGGGCGGTGGACGAGATCACACTCGACGGCGAGCGAGTTGCCGCCGAGCAACTCGTCTACGTCATTCTCCACAAGCCGCGCGGCGTTGTCTCTTCGCTCAACGCGCAGGGCGACCGTCGCACCGTGCGCGACCTCGTGCCTGTGCCTGGCCGGCTCTATCCGGTGGGCCGCCTCGACGCCGACAGCGAGGGTCTGATCCTTCTCACCAACGACGGCAACCTCACCCACCGCCTGACGCACCCGCGTTACGGACAAGAGAAGGAGTATCTCGTCCTCGTCACGAACAGGCCCGATCGGGACGCGCTCGAAGCCTGGCACAGAGGGTTGATCATCTACGACGAAGAGAGCCGCCCCGAACGCACCGGCCCGGCAAAGGTGGAGATTGATTCTTCGCGCAAATCGGGCGAGGGGACGTGGCTGAGGGTGACCATGCGCGAGGGCAAGAAGCACGAAATCCGCCGCGTCGGCGCGACATTGGGCCTGCGTGTTCTCCGCATCCTGCGCGTGGGGTTGGGGGCACTGCGGCTGGGCAACTTGAAGGCGGGTGAGTGGCGCTACCTCACCGAAGCCGAGGTGCGCGCGCTCCGGGGCACAACCGGCAAGCAAGAATCAATTCGTCAAATTCGCCAAATTCGTGGCAGGGAGTCCGCTGTCACTAATTCGTCAAGTCGAGCGCGTCGCGCAGGCCGTCCCCCGGAAAAGAAAAGGCGCGGACGAGCAAAGTAGT
>JACQED010000100.1 GCA_016200785.1 Chloroflexota bacterium | reverse complement strand
GCACGAGCCACACGTCAGCCGAGGCGCGCGCGATCATTTCGGCGAAGGTGTAGTGAATGTCTTTCCAGTTCCCCCGCGACCGCTCGACTCCATTCACTCTCGCCACCATCTCCAAATCATAAACGCTTCCCCGACTCTTCCCTTCATCTTTCCGACTTCTGACCTCTGACCTCCGCTCCTCCAATTCTTCCGGCGTCACCAACCACGGTCCCAGACTCGTCGCAAAGTCCTTCCCTTTCGCCGGGCCGAGGCCGACCTTCATTTCCTGGCGTTGGATGTCGCGCGCCGACCAGTCGTTCATGATCGTGTACCCGGCAATGTGGTCTTCGGCTTTCTCAACCGGAATATCCTTCCCGGCTGCGCCGATGACGCAGGCAATCTCCAATTCGTAGTCGAGCGCAGTGGAAGCCTTCGGGCGCGGGACAGATTCATTCGGGCCGTAGATCGCGTTCGGGTTGGAGAAATAGAAGACTGGAAACTCGTACCACTCCGGCGGCACTTCGCGCCCGCGATTAGCGTTCGCCGTTTTGACGTGTTGCTCGAAGGCGTAAAAGTCGCGCAGAGTGACGGCCTGCGTTAGTGGCGGCAGAAGGTGAACGTCGCTCTGCCGGAAGCCCACCGGCTTGCGGTGCGCCCCTTTGAGCCGGGTCGGATCGTCTCCGCCAATGGCCTCGACAACTTCGCGGACGGCGCTCATCGCCTCGGGGCCAGCGGAGAGAAGCGAGAGCATGTCGGCGGCCAGCGGCTTCGGCGGCAGGCCGCGCGCGCCCTGTGCCCAAGTCTGCGCGACGGCCAAGTCTACGACGGTGTCGTTGACCATCGCACCGAGTTTAGGCGCGCGGGGATCGTCGGGGGTGATGAAGGTGACGAGTTTCATTCGCAATCATCCGGCTCTTCATCAAGCAGGTTTTTGATGGCCCTGAAAGTCAAGAGTTCCAACAGATCTTTGTGGAGTAGAAGATCGGGACGCCTCACGGCAATCGAATCCACCAAGTCTTGCATGGAGCGCAGACGCTCGGTCGGCGTGAGTTGCCGCATGTACCTCAGATGCTCAATATCCACCCCGAACTCCCGCGCCGCCTCGATGGCAGTCATGCCCGCCGTCCGCGCGCGCCAATTGGCGAAGATGGCTTCCAACTCCTCTCGGTGCGCTTCCAGAATCTCGTCAGTCTTTCTCATGGTCAATCGCCAATCTCTAATCTCCAGCCTGGTGCCAGTCCCCAATCACAAATTCCCCCTCTTCCCCTGCTCAATCTCAATACTCTCAAACAACGCCTTGAAGTTCCCCACACCGAACCCTCGCGCGCCCCGGCGCTGGATCACTTCCATGAACATCGTCGGGCGATCCTGGATGGGTCGGGAGAAGATTTGCAGAAGGTAGCCCTCGTCGTCGCGGTCGGCGAGGATGCCGAGTTCGGCGATGTCATCGTACTTCTCTTTGATCGGGCCGATGCGGTCGGGCAGGGTGTCGTAGTACGATTGCGGCACGCGCAGAAATTCGAGGCCGCGACTCCGAAGTTCGCGCACCGTGCCGATGATGTCGCCGGTGATGAGCGCGATATGCTGAACGCCGGGGCCGGTGTAGTAGTCGAGATATTCTTCGATCTGCGACTTCTTGCGTCCCTCCGCCGGTTCGTTGATCGGGAACTTGATCCGCCCGTTGCCGTTGCCCATCACCTTCGACATCAGCGCCGAATACTCGGTGTGGATCACTGTGTCGTCGTAATGGACGATCTGCCGGAAGCCCATCACGCGGTGATACCAGTTGACCCAATAGTTCATCTTGCCGAGTTCGACGTTGCCGACGATATGGTCAACGGCGGCGAACCCGACCGGCTTCACGTTTTTGTCTTCAGAGAGGGGCTTGTAGCCGGGCTTGAACGCGCCGACGTAATCACTGCGATCGACGAACTGGTGAACGGTCTGCCCATAGGTCGCAATCGCCGCCGTGCGCAGGAGGCCGCGATCGTCGTTTTGCTCCGCTGGAGCCTGCACGCTTTTCGCGCCGCGCGCCGTCGTCTCGCGCCACGCCGCCTCCACGTCGTCCACTTCCATCGCGATCACTTTGACGCCGTCGCCGTGAAGAAGGTGATGCGCGGCCATCTCGTCGTGCGGCGAGTACGGCGATGAGAGAACGAAACGAATCTGCCCCTGTTCGAGCACCCACGAGGCACAGCGCCGGTTGCCGGTTTCGAGACCGGAGTACGCCACCGGCTTGAACCCCCACGTTTTCCAGAAGAACACCGACTGCTTGGCGTTGCCGACCCAAAACTCGATGTGATCAATCGCGTTGATCTTGAGAAAGTCGTCTTCCTGATCGATTGCGCGTTCGTCCGTGAGAGGCATTTCGCGAGTCGTCATCGGTCAAATCCTCCTGTGGCTGTTACCGAACATGATTATAGCACTTGCTTGCAACTCCCTCTCGCCGGTAGTAAACTATGCCCACTGTCATTCCACCCCGGAGGCCTCATGTCGGAAAACGGCTCGATTGATCTGACTCAACTCGCTCCCGTCCTCGCCAACCACGCGCCCTTTGGCCGGGCGGCGCTCCTGCCCGCGCTTCACGACGCGCAATCGCTCTACGGCTATCTTCCCGAACCCGTCGCCGCCGAAGTCGCCCGCGCGCTTCGCGTGCCTCTAGCCGACATCTACGGCGTTATTGATTTCTACTCCATGTTCTATCGCGAGCCGAGGGGCAAAACTATCGTCGCGGTGTGCGGCGATCCCGCGTGCGCGCTGGCCGGTGGCGACGCCGTGCTGAACAAAGTCTGCCGCCACTTGAAAGTGACTCCGGGCGCCGCGACGGCGGACGGGCGATACATCGTCGAGCGCGCTCCGTGCCTCGGGCTGTGCGAATACGCGCCCGCAGTACTGGTCGGAGAAACGGCGTTCGCCCGCGCGAACAAAGTCGCCCCGGCCGATCTGCTCAGTGGCAAAGCGGAACGCCCCACCGCGATCGTCGGCGGCGACATTCGCCTCCTCACGGCGAATTGCGGCAGGGGCCGGCCCGCAACTCTGGCCGAATACGAAGCGTCCGGCGGCTTCGCCGCGCTCCAGAAAGCGGCTCGCCGGATGACGCCTGAGGCGGTGATCGCGGAAGTGAAAGCGTCGGGGCTGGTGGGGCGCGGCGGCGCGGCGTTCCCTACCGGAGTCAAGTGGGAGGGCGCGGCCCAAGCGCCGGGCGCGCCGAAGTACGTCATCTGCAATGCCGACGAATCCGAGCCGGGCACATTCAAAGATCGCGTTCTGATGGAGCAAGACCCGTTCGGGGCGATTGAGGGCACGATCATCGCAGGCTACGCTATCGGCGCGACGAAG
>JACQED010000063.1 GCA_016200785.1 Chloroflexota bacterium | reverse complement strand
GCCGCACACCCACAAAATCGCATCGCCGCCGGTTAACAGCGGTAGCGACTCGCGCCACGCCGCCGGAATTTTGTTCGTGATCATGAAGTCAGAGATTTTCTGGCCGGCGCCGCCCATCCCGTGCGGTTGAAAGCGGTCGCCCGGTTTGCGCGCTCTAAGCATGAGGGACCGCGGGGTATCCCAACTTAGAAAAGCCCTCCACGGATCTTCGTTGCCCTCGATCTCATCGAGCCGCCATTCGCCCGGGCTGACGACTTCGGCGCTCAACGCCCACGGTGACTCAGGCAGTCGCGTGACGCCAGGCACTGCCACCGGCAAACACACGTCGCGACTCAGCAGCGGCAACTTTGCCGGGACGGCGGGCGCGCCTTCCGGCGCAATGCGAAACGTATCGTAACTCAGCGTCAGGCTCAGGCCTCCAGGCAGAGGCGCGCGCGCGCCGGCGTGCCCAGTCATCGCGAGTTGCGCCGCCGCCTCGACCGGCAGAAAATCAATGTCGCGCAGACCCGATCGCAGTCGTGCCGCCGCATCGCGCACCAGCGCGCGGCGCAGGCCGAGCGGAAGAGATCGAAACGCGCCGAGGTCGAACGTGATCGCCTGAGGCGATTCGGCGAGGACGGCGAGCGAGCGCGCCGACTCCAACGCGGAGCGCAGAACTTCGGCGTCGGCGCCGGCGACGTCGGCCAGCCTCAACAGCCGGTCGCGAATACCCGGGCTGGCCTTTTCGAGCGCAGGCAGAACCGCGTGCCGCAGACGATTGCGAAAGTACGTCGTGTCCAAATTCGAAGCGTCGAAGCGCGGCTCAAGGTTGTGCTCGGCGCAATAAGCGGCGATGTCGGAGCGAGAGGTGGTGAGGAGGGGGCGGATGAGGGAGAGATTTCTGATTGTTGATTGCTGATTGCTGACGGACCCATCAGCAATCAGCAATCTCAAATCAGAAATTTGCGTCTCAGGAAGCATCCCCCTCAGCCCCCCCACCCCGCTCCCGCGCAGGAAGTGCATGAGCACCGTCTCGGCCTGATCGTCGGCGTTGTGAGCGACGGCGACAGTGGGAGCGCCGACGCCGGCGGCCACCGCGGCGAGAAAAGCATAGCGGGCCTGCCGCGCGGCTTCCTCAACCGACAGGCGGCGTTCCCGCGCCAGCCTGCGCACGTCAGCTGTTTCGACGGTCACGGGCAGGCCCCAGCCGGTGGCGAGGCCGGCGACGGAATCCGCGTCGGCTTGAGACGCTTCGCCGCGCAGGCCGTGGTTCAGATGGGCGACGTGGATGGAAAAGGTATCGGTTTGACTCTCGCGGAGACGCAGAAGAACGTGGAGGAGGCAAAGACTGTCCGGCCCGCCCGAAACGCCCACCACCACGGGCGCGCCCGGCGGCAGCATCTCGTGCTCGGCGATGCAGCGACTCACACGCGCCAGCAAGTCCACGCGAGGGATTATACACCGATTGATTTAAGGCCGTGTGGTATAATCTTTTGAAGAGGAGAGTCTAATTGGCAATTAACCCGCTCAATTGGCTCATGGGCTTGTTTTCGCTCGATATCGGCATAGACCTGGGCACGGCCAACACCCTCGTCAATGTCCGGGGCAAGGGCATTGTTCTCAATGAGCCATCGTGGGTCGCCATTGACAAGAAAACGAAGCGAGCCATCGCCATCGGCGCGGAAGCCAAGGAAGTCCTCGGCCGTACGCCGTCGAACATCGTCGCCATCCGCCCTCTGCGCGACGGCGTGATCTCCGATTTCGACATCACCGAGGCGATGCTGGCCTATTTTATCGGCAAGGCCCACGAGCAGAGCCTGGTTCCCCTGCCCCGCCCGCGCGTCGTCGTCGGCGTGCCGTCGGGCGTGACCGAGGTCGAAAAGCGCGCGGTCTACGACGCCACCCTCTCGGCCGGCGCGCGCGAGGTCTACCTCATCGAGGAGCCAATGGCGGCCGCGCTGGGCGCGGGCCTGCCCATTGCCGAGACGCGCGGCTCGATGATCGTCGACGTCGGCGGCGGCACGACCGAGGTGGCTGTGTTCTCGATGGGCGGCATCGTCGTCAGCCGCAGTCTGCGCGTGGCCGGCGACGAGATGGACGAGGACATCATCCTGTACGCCCGGAACAAGTACAACCTGCTCATCGGCGAACGTTACGCCGAGCGCGCCAAGATCGCCATCGGCTCCGCCTACCCTCTGCGCGAAGAAAAAACGATGACCCTGCGAGGGCGTAGTCTCGTCAGCGGACTGCCGGAGGCAGTTGAAATCTCCAGCATCGAAGTGCGCGAGGCGCTCTCCGGTTCGGTCAACACCATCGTCCAGACCATCAAAGATGCTATCGACGAAACGCCGCCGGAGATCATTGCCGATCTGATGGAGATCGGCGTGTGCATGGCCGGAGGCGGCTCGTTGCTACATGGCTTCGTGGAGCGCCTGACGGACGAACTGAAAGTCCGCGTGTGGCTGGCCGAAGACGCGATGACGTGCGTGGCGCGCGGGGCGGGGCGCATTCTCGAAGACCTCGACGATCTCAAACGCTTCCTCGTCGGCGTGCATCGCGGCAGCACAGATCACCGCTGATGGCAAATCGCAGATGGCCTATCGCTTATCGCCGCGCGCCCTCCCCGACCTGCGATAGGCGATAGGCGATACCCCATGCGCGACATTCGATTTCCTCGAACCCGCTCCCTTATTTGGGCGGTGCTTCTCTCGCTCGGCATCGGATTGATCGCCCTGGGGCAGACCGGCCTTCTTGACCCGGTCAAAGGCCTCCTGCTCATCCCTCTCGTTCCCATCCAGACATTCGTCGCTCAGCGCTTCGGCCAGATCGGCGGCGGGGCCGCCGGCGGCGACGACAACCCGGCGCAGTTGCGCGCGCGCAACGCCGAACTCGAAGCGCGCGTGGCGAAGCTGGAAGCGCAGTTGGTTGACTACGAGGAACTCAAGGCCCAGAACCGCGTGCTGTCGGCCCTGCTCGACTACGCGCGTGCAGCGCCGGAGAATCGCTACGTCACCGCCGACGTGATCGGGCGCGATGAAAGTCCCTTCCTGCAATACATTATCCTCAACAAAGGCTCGAACGCCGGGCTGGCCCGCAACATGCCCGTGCTGACCGACAGCGGCCTGATCGGGCAGATCACCGAAGTGACGTCGGACGCGGTCAAAGTTCTGCTGATCACCGACCCCGCGTCGGCGGTAAACGCCCGCGTCCAAAGCTCGCGCGCCGAGGGCGTGGCCTCGGCGGACGCTACCCGGCCAACCTCCTCATCGGGCAAATCGCCAGCGTGCGAAAACGCACTCAGGACGTTTTTCAAGAGGCCGACATTCGTCCGCTCAACAACTTCGGCGCGCTTGAGATCGTGCTGGTGCTGACGAACTTCAAGCCGGTGAACGTGGCGCCGATTCTTGGAACGCCGGCTCCCTAAAGGAGCTAAAGGAAACCGAGGAAATAAGGGGAACGGGCGTTTCCTTTGGTTCCTTCGTTTCTCTGAGTTCCCTTTGCCGCCCATGAGTCTCCTCGTCGGAATTCCCCTCTTGCTATTTGAAGCCATCGCCCAATCCGCGATCCTGCCGCACTTGCGCTTGTTCGGCGGCACGGTGAACTTGATCCTGTTGACGGTGCTGTGCTGGAATCTCGTAGACGAGCGTTCGGACGCGCTGGGCTGGGCGTTTGCCGGCGGCGTGTTTAGCGATCTGCTGTCGGCCGGGCCG
>JACQED010000087.1 GCA_016200785.1 Chloroflexota bacterium | reverse complement strand
TACTTAGTCATCGGCCACATCACGCAAGACCTCACGCCGGAGGGCACGCGCCTCGGCGGGACCGCGACCTACGCGGCCCTCACCGCCCGCGCGCTCGGCCTCCAGGCCGCGCTGGTGACGTCCGCCGCGCCCGACGCCCCCGCGAACACACTGGCCGAATTCCCCGCGCTCCGCCTTCCATCCGAGCACAGCACCACTTTCGAAAACATATACGACGGAAACGGGCGCACTCAATTTCTGCGCGCCGTCGCCGCGCCCATCGCGCTCGACTCTGTCCCGCACCATTGGCAACGCACATCGATCGTCCACCTCGCGCCGGTCGCGCGCGAAATCGATCCTCGAATGGCGGAGCAATTTCCTGCGTCCTTCGTCGGCCTCACGCCGCAGGGTTGGTTGCGTGAGTGGAATGCGGCCGGGCGAGTGCGCCCCGCCGATTGGCCCGAGGCCGAGACGACTCTTCGATATGCCTCCGCCGTCGTCCTCAGCGACGAAGATGTGAGGGGCGACCGTGCCCTCGTTGACCGGTGGGCGACCGCGGCCAAAGTGCTCGTCATCACCGAGGGCGAGGCCGGCGCAACGGTATATTCGGCCGGACAGGGGCGGCGCTTCCCCGCGCCGGCCGTCGAGGTCGTCGATCCCACCGGAGCCGGAGACATCTTCGCCGCCGCGTTCTTCGTCAGACTGCGCGAGGCCGGCGACCCGTGGCAGGCGGCGCGTTTCGCCGTCACCCTCGCCTCGGCCTCCGTAACGCGCCGGGGGTTGGGCGGGATTCCAATAGAGCAGGAGGTTGTAGCCGCACGGAATTCAAGTAGAATCCGGTGGTTTCCATGAGTCACATCTACGCCCTCGTCAACCAAAAAGGCGGGGTGGGCAAGACCACCACCACCATCAACCTCGGCGCTTATCTCGCCTCTTCGGGCAAGCGAGTCCTGCTCATTGACACAGACCCGCAGGCCAACGCCACCTCGTGCCTGGGCGTGGACAAGCGCAAAGTCGAAGGCGGCGTCTACAGCGTGCTGATCGACGATTCGCCCGTCCCGGCCAACATCCTGCACAACCCGAAACTGAAACTCGACCTGCTGCCCTCCCTGCCCGCGCTCGCCGGCGGCGAGGTTGAACTCGTGTCGCGGCAGGCGCGCGAAGGCCGCCTCAAGAATGCGCTGGCGAAAGTCACCCGGGAATACGACTACATACTCATTGATTGCCCGCCCGGACTTGGACTGCTGACACTCAACGCGCTGGTGGCCGCGCACGGCGTGATCATCCCGGTACAGTGCGAGTACCTCGCGCTCGAAGGTTTGGGCCAACTCATTTCGACGATCAACCGCGTGCGCTCGTCGCTCAACCCGACCCTCGCCATTCGCGGCCTGCTCATGACGATGTACGATTCTCGCGCGAGCCTTGCCAACCAGGTCGTCGAGGAGGTGCGGCGTCACTTTCCGGGCAAAGCCTTCAATGCGGTCATCCCGCGCAGTGTGCGCCTGGCCGAAGCCCCGAGCCACGGCCAGCCGATTTCGACCTACGCCCCCTCCTCCACCGGCGGCATCGCCTATCGCGCGCTGGCCGACGAAGTGCTGACCGCCGACGATGGCCGCGCACAGCCGCACTTCACAGCGAAGACTTCCACGAAAGGATAGCCGATGTCACCAGTCAAGCGCGGCCTGGGCCGCGGTCTGGATGCCTTGATCCCCAGCCTTGAGCCGCCGGCCGGCGTGGCCGAAGTGCCGATCAACTCGATCCGGCGCAACCCGCGCCAGCCGCGCCAGCGTTTTGACGCCGCGTTGCTCAAGGAACTGGCTGATTCGATTCAACAGCACGGCATCCTTCAACCGTTGATCGTCGCACAAAACACCGACCCGGGCGAATACACATTGATCGCCGGAGAGCGGCGGCTCGAAGCGGCGAAGTTGGCTGGCTTCGCCGCCGTCCCCGTCGTCGTGCGCGAGGCGACCGAACAGCAGTTGCTCGAAATCACGCTGATCGAAAACATTCAGCGTGAAGACCTCGGCCCGTTAGAGTCGGCGCACGCCTACAAGCACCTCTCCGACGACTTTGGCCTCTCGCACGAAGAGATCGCCGCGCGTGTCGGCAAGAATCGCGTCAGCGTCACCAACACACTGCGGCTGCTGAGACTGCCGGCCAAAGCGCAGGAAGCGCTGACCGCCGGTCTCATCGCCGAAGGTCACGCGCGCGCGTTGCTGGCGCTCAGTTCAGTGCAGGCAATGTCCGCCGCGCTGGCAACCGTGATCGGCCGTTCGCTCAACGTGCGGCAGACCGAGGAGTTGGTGCGGCAGATGTCGGGCCACAAGAAAGAACAGCCCGCCCGCCGTTCCAAGCCGGCCGAAGTCCGTTCACTCGAAAACCGCCTGCGCGACACGTTCGGCACAAAGGTCAACGTCAACAAAGGCCGCAAAGGCGGCACGATCGTTCTGCATTTCTATTCCGACGAGGAGTTGAACGATCTGGCTGAGAAGTTGTTGGGGGAAGAGTAAATGGTAATTGGGGATTTGAGATTGGAGATTAGGAACGGAGGTGAGCCATGACTTTCGCTTTTCCCGGCATGGATCCGTACCTGGAACATCACGATTTATGGTCAGATGTCCACAGCCGGCTAATCACAGCACTGGCTGATGCGATAACTCCACTGCTGCCGCCACCGTACTATGCTGCGGTGGAAACAAGAAGTTACGTGGCCGATCCCGAAGCCCTGCTGCTGGCGGGCAGGCCAGATTTGCTAATCGGACATGAACGCGAAGCGCCTCCGCCGCTGACCGTCGAGCAAACAGCGGTGGCAGGAGCGGGATTCGCAGAGGGCGTCATGGTGGAATTGCCTGCGCCCGATGTGGTGCGCGAGACATACCTGGAAGTGCGTGAGCCGCCGGGAGACGAAGCAATCGCCGTGCTGGAAATTCTATCCCCCGACAACAAACAGCCCGGCGAGGGCCGACGGCAATATCAGGCGAAACGCCGCCGAGTGTTCGACTCGCTGACGCATTTCGTCGAAATCGATCTGCTGCGCGGTGGACAGCGCTTCCCATACCGCGTTCGCAACGGGCAGGCCGCGGGGATATACGCCATCCTGGTCAGCCGGGCAGATGATCGCCCGTTCGGGCGGCTGTATCCATTCGAACTGCGCGAGCCAATTCCTGTCTTCCCACTTCCATTGAAAACGGGCGATCCGGCAATTCCCGTGGAATTGGGGAGTGTGCTGCGTGAGGTATATGAGCGCGCCCGTTACGCTCGGCGGATTCGCTACCAAAGTCCGCCGCCGCCTGGGCTTTCTGACGAAGATCTCCAATGGGTGGACGAGCGGCTGCACGCCGCCGGATTGAGATAATCATGCATCCCAACTTGATTCTCCTCAACGCTAAGATTCATACCCTCGACTCCTCGGTTGGCACCGCCTCAGCCCTCGCCATCTCCGGCGAACGCGTCGTCGCGGTCGGCAGTGATGCCGAGATTCTCGCGCTGGCCGATTCGAAAGCCGAAAAGATCGATCTCAAAAGCCGCACGGTCGTCCCCGGCCTCACCGACGCGCACATTCACTTCGAGTGGTACGCGCGCCTCTTGAAGAACGTGAACGCCGAGACGCCAACGCTGGACGGTTGTCTGGCTCAGGTCGCGACCAAAGCGGCGGCCACGCCGAAGGGCGGGTGGATTGTCGGACACGGATGGAATCATAATGTGTGGGGCGGCGAGTTTCCGACGGCGACCGACCTGGATCGCGCCGCGCCGGAGCATCCAGTTTTCTTGACGGCGAAGAGCGGCCATGCCGGCTGGACGAATTCTCTCGCCCTGCGGCTGGCCGGGATTACGGCGGGCACGCCCGATCCTCCCGGCGGAAAGATTCGGCGCGACAAGTCGGGCCGGCCCACCGGAATCCTCTTGGAAGAAGCGACCGGCCTCGTGGGGCGGCACATCCCGGAGCCAACAGCCGAGGACGTCGCTCGCGACATGAAGCCCGCGATGGAGAATTGCTGGCGCGCGGGGCTGACCGGGATTCACAATTTCGTGATGGCCGACGAGACGATGCGCCCATTCGTCGCGTATCAACTGTTGAAGGAACGCGGCGAACTGGGCTTACGCGTGGTGATGAACATTCCAGTCGGCTTGCTCGACGAGGCGATCGCGCTCGGCCTGCGCACCGGCTTCGGCGACGATTGGCTGAGGCTGGGAAACGTCAAGATTTTCGCCGACGGCGCGCTTGGCCCGCGCACGGCCGCAATGATCGAGCCGTACGAGGGCGAGCCTGATAACAAAGGCATGGTCGTCACCGACAAAGAGGAACTGTACGAGCACGGGAGCAAAGCCGCCGACCACGGCCTGGCCCTCACCGTCCATGCCATCGGCGACAAAGCGAACCATGATGTGTTGGACGTGCTTGAGAGCGTCCCAAATCCCAAATTCCAAATTCCAAATTCCAAACGTCTGCGTCATCGAATCGAACACGTTCAACTGCTTCACGCTCAGGACTACCGGCGTTTGGGAAAACTGGGGATCATTGCATCCATGCAACCCATCCACGCGACTTCGGATATGCTGATGGCCGACAAGTTTTGGGGAAAACGCTCGGTCGGGGCGTATGCGTGGCGGACGCAGTTGAAGGCGGGCGCGGTGCTGGCCTTCGGTTCCGATGCGCCGGTCGAGCCGATCAATCCGCTGTACGGCGTTCACGCCGCCGTCACGCGCCGACGCGCCGACGGTTCGCCGGGGCCGCAGGGCTGGTATCCCGAACAACGGCTCACCGTCGAAGAGGCCGTGCGCGGTTTTACGTGGGGCGCGGCTTACGCCGCCGGGATGGAAGACCGTCTCGGCACGCTCGCCCCCGGCAGACTCGCCGATTTAGTTGTGCTTGACCGCGATATTTTCAATTGTGATCCGATGGGGATTCGCGAGGCGGAGGTGGTGGGGACGATGGTGGCAGGAGTTTGGAGATTTACGGCAATCTGACCACACTGCCGGTGCCGGCGCTTACCCATCAGGCGGACTAATGGAAACAACTCAACCCATGTGAATTGTCCGGCGAGACAAATCGTACTGAGACTGAATTGAAGTGGATGAGCCGTCATCGCCCCACCGGCTGACCTGGCTGGCACAGACGAAGTTTCATCCTCCGCGCTTGCGAGGGGATGTGATCTCGCGCTCGCGGTTGCTCGGTGACCTCCATGACGCGCTGACCTCGCACGCGCTCACCCTCATCTCCGCGCCCGCCGGTTACGGCAAGACGACGCTGCTCGCCGAATGGGTCCACACCACAAGCAAACTTCAAACTCCAAATTCCAAAGTTCAAACTCCCAATTCCCAGGCCGTTGACGTTGGGGATTTGAAGTTTGAAGTTGGGAGTTTGGATTTTTCCGGAGTTGCCTGGCTGTCGCTCGACGAAGACGACAACGACCCGGCCCGCTTCTTGGCCGCGCTCATCGTCGCCCTGCAGCGGCTGAACCCGGCCTGTGGCACAACTGCGCAAACCCTCCTGACCAGCCTGCCCAATCCCGGCGCAGAAGCGCGGCGTCTGATGGGCGTGCTGATCAACAGCCTGCTGGAAACCTTGCCTGATCCGTTCATCCTCATTCTGGATGACCTGCACCTGATCGTCGAGCCGCCCATCTACGGCGCGTTGGATTACCTGCTCGAGCGCCTGCCGCCGCAAATGCGCCTGGTCGTCGCGGCGCGGCACGACCCGCCGCTGAGCCTGGCCCGTCTGCGGGCGCGCGGCGACCTGGTCGAACTGCGCCTGCCCGATCTGCGCTTCACCGACGAGGAAGCCTCTCAGTTCCTCAACGGCAAACTGCGCCTCGGTCTTTCGCCGGCCGATTTGACCACGCTGCAAGCGCGCGCGGAAGGTTGGCCGGCGGGCCTGCGGCTGTTGGCCGGTTCACTCGACCGCATTGACTCCGCGGCCGAACGCAGTGCCTTCATCCATCACCAGGCCGACGCTGATCGTTACGTCTTCGGGTACATGGCCGAGGAGGTGCTGAAGCGCCAGGAGCCGGAGATGCGAACGTTCTTATTGGAGACCTCCATCCTGGCCGAACTCGCCCCTGCCCTCTGCCAGGC
>JACQED010000086.1 GCA_016200785.1 Chloroflexota bacterium | reverse complement strand
TTCCAACAGAGTCCTCAGATGTCCCGACATTCGCACGATGCGCTCCGCGTCGAACAGGTCGGTGTTGTACTGGAATGAGGCGGTGAGCGATCCGCTTCCCTCCGCGACAGTCAGCGTGAGATCGAAAGGCGCGCCTCGCTGTCCCACGGCGATGGGTTCCAGATCGAGCATCCGCCCATCTTGGCGGGCCGCCGGCTCGCCCGGCTCTTCGGGCTGAGGCAGTTTGTCCCAGATGAACGCGACCTGAAAGAGCGGCGAGCGGCTGGCATCCCGCTTCGGCTGAAGTCGTTCGACCAGCAGAGGAAATGGAAAATCCTCGTGTTCGAGAGCGCCCAGCACGGTGCCGCGGACCTGACCCAGAAACGTCTTGAAGGTGGGGTCGCCGGATAGATGAGATCGCAGGACGACCGGATTGATGAAGTAGCCCACGATGCGCGACAGCTCCGCTCGACTCCGTCCGGCCAGCGGCGAGCCGATCAGGATGTCGTCTTGCGCGGTGTAGCGATGCAGCAGCGCCTTGAAGGCCGCAAGCAACAGGACGTACAGCGTTGTCCCTTCGGCTTTCGCCAGTGCTCTCAGCCGCGCCGTCAGTCCTTCGCTCAGCGCGATATTGTGCGACGCGCCGTGATACGTCTGCACGGGAGGACGGGGCCGGTCAGTCGGGAGGTTGAGCGCGGGCAACTCGCCGCCGAGTTGCTTCTGCCAGTACGACCACAGCCGCTCGGCCTCGGGCGCCTCCAGCATTTGGGATTGCCAATGCGCGTAATCGGCATATTGCGCGGGAAGGGGCGGGAGCAAGGCCGGTGCGCCGGTCTTGTCTGCGGCGTAGAACGTTTTGAGTTCATTGACGATCAAATCGAGCGACCAGAAATCCACCGCGATGTGGTGTATGGTGATCACGAGAACGTGCGCCTGCGGCGAACGAGCAAAGAGTTTGACCCGCAGCACAGGCCCGCGTTCCAGATCGAAGGGACGGTCGGCCTCCTCGAACAGTCGCGCGTTCAAGTAATCCCACGTCCAGGCGGAAGCGTCCACTTCCTCGAAATGAACTTGATGTTGTTCGTGAATCTGCTGGACGGGTTTGCCGAGGCTCCGAGTGTAAGTGGTGCGGAGGATGGGATGACGGTCGGCCAACGCCTGAAACGCGCGGCGGAGGGCCGCGAGGTCCACGCCGGAACGGATGCGCGCCGAATACAGGATGTTGTAAGCGGCGCTCTGCGGCGCAAGTTGCCACAGGAACCACAGTGCCCGCTGGCCGTAGGATGCGGGAAACAGTGAATTAGACGCGCTTGCCTTCTTTTGAAGAAGATGCCCGAGCAGGGCCCGCTTGGCCTCCGGCGAAAGGTCGCCGATTCGATTAGAGGGATCGCTCATCCGTCTCCGTCCCGGCAGTCAGCGCGTTGAGCAGTGAATCCACTTCCTCGTCTGAAAGTTCGTCGAGTTTCGCCAACAGCCGATCCGCATCTTCACGGCTGATGTCGGAGATCGTTTTGATCCGCCCGTTGTCGTGATCCGCGATACCTGGCGTCACCGCCGGGGCGGTGGTTGCCGCAGCCAATTGATCGAGCGCGAGCGTTGCCAGTTGCCTGACGCTGGGGCCTTGCAGAAACTTCACCACCGGCACGACCACGCCCAATTCCGTCTCCAATCGGTTCTTCAATTCGACGGCCATCAGTGAGTCAACGCCCAGGTTGTTGAGCGGCTGATCGAGGTCCAATTTGGAGAGGGACATCCGCAATACTCTGGCGACCTCCCCGGCAAAGTGGGTTTCCAGCAAGCGTTGACGTTCGTCGCGCGGCGCGGCGAGCAAGTTCTCACGGGTGAGATCGCCGCCCTCGGTCGCGCGTCGGGTTGAGGCTGCGGCGGCGGATGTTTCTCGCAGGACGGAGGCCAGCAGAGGCGATTGACTCGCCGCCGGGTGATAGCGACGCCACTCGTCCCAGTCCACGGGCATCACGCCCACCTGTGCCGCGCCTTGCCGCATCAACCGTCCCAGCACTTCCAGTCCTTGTTCGGGTGTGAACCGGCCCATGCCGCGCGGCGCACCCTCCCGGCCGGCTTCCCTTTGTTGCCGCGCCGCAATCCCCACGTCCGCCCAGAAGCCCCAGTTGATCGTGAGGGCGGGCTTGCCCTCGGATCGGCGTTGGTGCGCCAGCGCGTCGAGGAAAGCGTTGGCTGAGGCATAACTCCCCAGCAGTGGCGAGTTCAGCAGCGTCGCCATGGACGAGAACAGCACGAAAAACTCCACCGGCTCGTTTGCGAGAAGGCGGTGCAGGTTCCAACTGCCCGCCACCTTGGGCCGCCAGTCGGCGTTCAGCGCGGCGGCGTCGAGTTGGATCAGCGGTTCGACGTGGGCCGTGCCTGCGGCATGGATCACGCCGCGAATCGGGGGCCAGCCCTCGCGCCGAAACTCATCCAGGAAGGAGGCCAAATGCGTTTCGTCCGCCACGTCCACCGAAGAGAGATGAACGCTCGCGCCGCGAGCCTCCAACTCTCGAATGGCGGCGATCTGCCCGGTGAGCCGACTGCCTGCCTCGATCTCGCTCCACCGGATGCGCGGAGGCAGTTTCGTTCTCCCGAGGAGGATCAGCCGTCTGGCTCCGCGATCTACCATCCAGCGCGCGACCAACAGCCCGAGTTCGCCGAGGCCTCCGGTGATCAGATAACTCCCGTCCGCTCGGAAGACGAGAGAGGTGTCTGGCCGCGATGCCGGGCGCTTGCGAATCAAGCGCGCGGCATAACGTTGTCCCTGCCGGTACGCGAGTTGATCCTCGGCTTGCGGACTCCAGATTTCCTCTGACAGCCGGGCGGCGGAATCGCCCGGCGGCGAATCGGGATCGAGGTCAATCAATCCTCCCCAGAGTGCAGGGTGTTCTTGAGCGACGACGCGGCCCAGGCCCCACAGGGGCGCTTGAGCCACCGCCACCGCCGCCGGCTTCTCCGATACCGGCTGTGCGCCCCGCGTGACCAGCCACAGGCGAGGCGCTTCGCGCCAGGCCGCTCTGGCTAATTCTTGAACTGCGCGCAGTGCGCTGGCGCAACTTAGCGATCCGGCCGACTCAAGGCTCGCCGCTGTGGTTTCGCTCGCGGGCGGAGCGTCGAGGCTCCACAGATGAATCACTCCGCGCAGGGTGGGCCGATCGAGTCCGAGCGCGGCCTCGAACAGCCGCCGTACATCGTTCGCGTCCGCCGGGCGGATTCGGAAATGCTCTCCATCGTCGCGCTCATAAGTGTCAGCCGGAGAGACGATGACGCATCTTTCTCCGTGTGTCGTCAAACGTTCGGCGAGCGCCGCTCCGGTTCCGTCGCGGTCGGCGAAGATCAGCCACGAGCCTGCGGAGGTTGGGGAAGAAAGAGTGGAAAGTTGCGGTCCCGCCTGGCGCGGTTGGAGCTGCCACTGAACTTCGTACAGCCAGTCCTCAAAACCTTTCGTGGCAATTCGATCCGAATCTTCCGTGGGCTGAAAGTGCAGCGCATTACCTGAGCCGAATGTCGCCAGCGGATACCGCTCACGTTGCCAGGGATAGGACGGCAGTCGAACGGCCCGGCCTCCTTGCGGATAAAGCCTCTGCCATTCAATCGGGTAGCCCCGCGTATAGAGAGCGCCGAGCGACTCCAGCATCACGGCCTGCCCGTCTTCCTGGCGGCGCAGAGACGGGAGCAACATGCCTTCGCGGTCGAAGTGATGGAGCGTCTGCTGGATCGCGCTCAGGAGGATGGGGTGAGGGCTGATCTCCATAAAAACGTCGTGGCCGCCCTCGAGCAATTGCTGAACCGCCGCCGAGAAGAGCACCGGCTCGCGCAGGTTGCGCGTCCAGTAGGCGGCGTCGAAGACGAGGCCGTCGCTCGGCTTGCCCGTCACCGTCGAGAAGATCGGCAGGGAGGCAGGCCGAGGCTGAAGTCCGTCGAGGGCTTGCATCAAATCGGAGCGCAGTGAGTCCATCTCCGGGCTGTGAGAGGCCACGTCCACTTTCACCCACCGGCAGAAGACCTCCCGGCGCTGGAGCGATTCGACGACTTCGTTCAGCGCCGCCGGATCGCCCGACAAGACGGTCGAGGTGGGGCTGTTGCTCACGGCGATTGATACGCGATCCTCGTATCCGGCCAGCGTCGCCCGCGCCTGCGTGATTGAAAGTTCCACCGCCGCCATAGCACCTTGACCGCTCTTGCGTTTGAGCAGGCGACTGCGACGGCAAATGATCCGCGCCGCGTCGTCGAGACTCAGCGCGCCGGCCACGTGAGCCGCCGCCACTTCACCCATGCTGTGGCCCACGACGGCGTCAGGCTCGATCCCCCACGATCGCCACAGCGCCGCGAGCGCCACTTGGAGCGCAAACAGCATCGGCTGGACGACGTCGATGTCGTTCAATCGCGATCGAGTCTCGTCGCTGGCGAGTTGCTCTAGCAGAGACCAATCCACGTAGCGGCGCATCGCCCGATCGCACTGTTCGAGAGTCGCGCGGAAGAGAGGCTCGCGTTCGAGAAGATCCCTCCCCATGCCGAGCCATTGCGATCCCTGTCCCGGAAAGACGAACACGGTTTTGGGGCGATGGCCGGGAACCCGGCGGCCCGACGACGTGCCGGGCCGAGTCTCTCCCCGCAGAAATGCCGTCAAGCGTTCGACGAGTTCCTCAGGCGACCGAATGGCAAGGGCCAGCCGGTGATCGTGATGACTGCGCCGCGCGCCGGCGGTGTAACACAGGTCGCGCAAGTCGGGCGCGTGGTCAGGCAGGAAATCGAGGTGCGCCCGGACGAGCGATTGCAGGGCCTCCGGGGTGTGGGCCGAGAGCGCAAGCAAATGCGCCCGGTCGGAGTCGCCAGCGGCGTTCGGTGCGACCGGCGGCGCTTCCTCGAGAACGGCGTGCGCGTTGGTTCCGCCAAAGCCGAACGAGCTGACTCCGGCCAGCGCAGGTCGCGAGTCCTCCGGCCATCGGTCGAGCGTCTGTTGAACGCGCAGGCCCAGGCGGTCGAATGGTATGTGAGGATTAGGCTCGTGAAAATGAAGGCTGGGCGGAATGGCGCGATGCTTGAGCGCGAGCGCGACCTTGATCAACCCGGCGATGCCCGCCGCCGCTTCGAGGTGCCCGAAGTTGCTCTTGACCGATCCGATGGCGCAGGCGAATCCAGAAGCACGGTCGTCGGCGATCACGGCTCCGAGGGATTTTGCCTCGATGGAGTCTCCCAGAAACGTGCCGGTGCCGTGCGTCTCGACGTATCCTACGCGACCCGGCGAGACGCCCGCGCTGGCATAGGCTCGCCGCAACACGTCCTCCTGCGCCGGCCCGCTGGGAGCCATCAGCCCGTTGGTGCGCCCGTCGTGGTTGACCGCACTGCCTCGAATGACCGCGTAAATCCGATCGCCGTCGGCCAGCGCGCGCGACAGAGGCTTGAGCACGACGACTCCCGCGCCCTCGCCACGAACGTAACCGTCGGCGCGGGCGTCGAAGGCTTTACAGCGGCCATCCGGGGCCATCAGCCCGGCCTTCGTGAAACTAATCGTAATCGTCGGCGAGAGGATCAAGTTCACTCCGCCGGCGAGGGCCAGGTCGGCGTCGCCGCTCCACAGACTGCGGCAGGCGAGGTGGGTCGCGACGAGCGACGACGAGCAGGCCGTGTCAATCGCCACGCTCGGGCCGCGAAAATCAAAGATATACGACAGGCGGTTGGCGGCGATGCTGAGGGCGCTGCCCGTGACGATGTAGGGATCGTTGACACTCAAATCGTTCAACTGCAACTGGCCGTAATCGTAAGTGGATATTCCGACGAAGACGCCCGTCGGCGTTCCGGCCAGCCGCTCGACGTCCTGCCCGGCGTCTTCGAGCGCCTCCCACGCCACCTCCAGCAAGAGACGCTGTTGCGGATCCATCCGGGCCGCTTCGCGCGGAGAAATCTTGAAGAATTGAGAGTCGAAGCCGTCAACCTGATCCAAGAAGCCGCCCCAGCGCGTGTTCATTTTGCCGCGCGCCGCCGGATCGGGGTCGTACAGAGCGTGCCCGTCCCATCGGTTCGCTGGAACATCGCCGACGGCATCCACTCCATCGCACAGCAAGCGCCAGTAGGCCTCGGGGCCGTTCGCGCCGGGGAAGCGACAGCCGATGCCGATGATGGCGATGGGTTCGTTGGACGGCGGACGGTAGACCGCGGACAGCGGCCGGCCGGCGCCGATCGGCTGTCGTCCATCCTCTCCCGCCAGATAGTTGGCGACTGCCTCGATGGTCGGATAATCGTAGGCCAGCGTGAGGGACACGCTGCGCCCCAGCCATTCCTCGAGTTCGCCGGCGAGGCCCACTGCCTGCAGTGAGTTCATGCCGTAGTAGGCAAACGGTTGACGGACGTCTATCTCGTGAGGCTCGAGGCGGACGGCGCGAGCGATGCGGCGTTTCAGCCAGTCTTCGATTTCGGCGGCGGGGCGGGTGACGGGTGTCGCGCGGCGCGGGGCGGGTGACGGGTGGCGCGGGGCGGGTGACGGGTGGCGGGTGTCGTCACGCACAGTGTCGTCGTTTGTCGGCCGTCTCTCGTCACTCGTCACTCGTCTCTCGTCACTCGCCACTCGTCTCTCGTCACTCGCCACTCGTCCCGCGTCACTCGCCTGCCACTCACCCACGACCTCCAGACCCCCTTCCAGAAATTGGTCGCGGCAAGCGTGTCGCTGGATTTTGCCGCTGGAAGTCTTCGGGAGGCTTAAGGGCTTGATCAGCACAATGGCATGCGCCGACAGGTCGTGATTTTCGGCGACGGCCTGACGAATGGCCGCCGTGACTTCGCCCACGTTCGCGTTGCGCCCCTGCCGCGTGAGTTCGTGAACGATCACCAGTTGTTCGCTCTGACTATCTGCCTCGACCGCAAACGCCGCGCCGCCGCTCGGCTGAAGCGCCGGGTGACTTTGTTCCACGGTGAGTTCGATGTCGTGCGGGTAATGGTTGCGCCCGTGGATGATGATCAGGTCTTTAAGCCGGCCGGTGACGAACAGTTCCCCGTCGCGCAGAAAGCCGAGATCGCCGGTGCGCAGGAAAGGGCCTTCCCCGGTGTCCGCGAGGCGCGCCCCGAATGTGTGTTGTGTTTCCTCAGGCCGATTCCAGTAACCCTGAGCGACACTGCGGCCGGCCAACCATATCTCACCGATTTCGTCGGGGGCCAGGCGGGTCAGCGTCTCAGGGTCGGCGATCACGATTTTTTGATCGAGCAAAGAATGGCCGCAGCTCACCAGCGCCTGCGCGCCGTCGTCGTCCGCCGAGGCTTCGACGACCCGGTTCTGCGCGAGGGCTTTCCGCTGAACGGTGTGGATTCGCGGCACGCCCGGCCCGTTGCCACCCGATACCAACAGCGTCGCTTCCGCGAGTCCATAGCACGGATAGAACGCCTCGCGCCGGAAGCCGCACGGCGCGAAGGTTTCGGCAAAGTTATCCAGCGTTTCGCGGCGGATCGGCTCAGCGCCGCAGAAGGCCAGATGCAGACTGCTCAGGTCGAGGGCCGCTCGCTGTCCGGGCGTAACCTTGTCAACGCATAGCTGATAGGCGAAGTTCGGCGCGCCGGTGATAGTTGCCCGGTGGCGGCCAATGGCTTCCAGCCAGCGCGCCGGGCGTTGCAGAAAGGACGCGGGAGACATCAGAACAGAAGACCCCCCGATGTACATAGGCTCCAGAAGGCCTCCGATGAGGCCCATGTCGTGGTAACTGGGAAGCCAGAATAGCGCCCGGCCTGACGAGTCAAGCTGGAACCCATGGCGTATAACAGCCAGGTTGTGCATCAAGTTGCCGTGACTCAACACAACGCCTTTGGGCGCGTTGGTCGAGCCGGAGGTGTATTGGAGAAAGGCTAACGTGTCGGCGGTGATACCGGGTTCGCGCCAATCGGCCTCCGCGCCGGGGGGGGGAGTTCCCGTGTCGAGCCAGCGCAGAGAGGCCATGTCCGGTTCATTCTCAAACCGGCGCTCCAAGTTGGAGAGGATAGAAGTGACCGTGAGGCCGATCGTGGCCTGCGCGTCCGCCACAATGGCTTGCAGGCGGGGCATGGGCCGGTTGAGCCGGGGTGGATACGCAGGCACGGCGGCGACGCCGGCGTACAGGCAACCGAAAAACGCGGAGATAAATTCCAGCCCCGGCGGATATAATAGCAACGCTCTCTCGCCCTTCGCGCCAGCCTCAGCCAGCCGCGCGGCAATTGCGCGCGCCTGCCGATCCAGCTCGCCGTAAGTCACGTTGCGTTCTGGCGCGTCGCCGTCTTCCAGAAAAGTGTAAGCCCGCCGAGCGGGCTGATTGTCGGCGCGCCAGCGGAGAAGTTCGACGAGAGAAGACGGGTTGAATGCGGAGTCGTGGGCGCTATCGAGTTTCACAGTCACGGTAAAGTGATCCATCCTTATGAATGACGGGCCGGGTCGCGATGGAAGTATAATCACCCCGGAAAGGTCTGGCAAGTCGCACAGATGGGTGATGTTCAATGGCTGGGCGGTTGCGCCATTGTGCCTATATTGTATACTATATCCGCGTACAATCCTGATATGCCTGCTCCCAATAACACGGGACATCCTCGGAGGTTATAAATGGCGTCCGCCTCATCCTTTAGACTCACCGTCGATCAAGGCCCCACCCCCGGCGAAGCGCACGAACTCACGCAAGGGATTATCCTGATCGGGCGCGATCCCGACAAGAACGCGATCGTGATCAACACCGCAGGAGTGTCGCGCGAGCACGCCCGCCTGGCGCGCGAAGGCGAGGCGTATACGCTCGAAGACCTGGGCAGCGCGAACGGCACCTTCGTCAACGATCGGCAGTTGAAGCCACACGATCCCCGGCGGCTCAACTCCGGCGATCGCGTGAAACTCGGCCAGACAGTCACGCTGACCTATGCAGCCCCGGCTGCGGCTATCGGTCCCACGGCCACGGTGGCCGAGCCTCCGCCGCTGGCCGCGGGGACCGCGCCCCGCACGCCACCAGCCGCGAGGCCCGCGCCACCTCCGCCGCCCCCTCGACCGGCCGCACAACCTCCAATGCCTCCGTCGGCGCAGGCCGCGCCGTATGCGCCGGTCGGCCCGGCCGGCCTGGCCGGGGTGACGGTGTTCGTCCCGCCCTCGGCTGAGAAGGCCGAGCCGCCGCAGTTGATCGTCGAGGCGGCGGGCGAAGGCAAGATGACTTTCACGCTGACCGAGCCGGTCTACACTTTGGGCCGGGGCGAAGACAACACGATTCAGGTCGCGTCGAGAATCGTCTCGCGCCATCACGCGCGCCTCGAGCGCGTGAACGGCGGCTACCGCGTTTTCGCCGTCCCCGAAGCCGGCAACCCGCTCAATTTCCAGGGCCGGCCGCTGGCCGAGCCGCGCGTCCTGCGGCACAACGACCTTCTGCGTATCGGCGGGCAAGACCCCGGCACGATGGTCACGCTGACGTACGTCTCGCCGTCCATGGCCCAGGCGCTCGCGCCGGTGTCGGTCGTCTTCGGCGAGCGCACCGAGATTCAAATCGGGCGCGACGCGGGCAACGACGTGCGCCTCGACGTGCCGGCGGTCTCGCGCTTTCATGCCGTCATCCAACGCGTCGGCCAGCGCTACCGGGTGCGCGACCTGCGCAGTGTCAACGGCACGTTCGTCAACGACGCGCGGGTCGAAGGCGATCTGTGGCTCAATCCGAACGACGCCATTCGCATCGGCCCGTACCGCTTCGTGCTCGGCCAGGATCAGTTAGTTCAGCACGACGAGTCGGGCGGCGTGCGGATGGACGTGCTGGGGCTGAACAAGTGGGTGCGCAAAGATCTGAACATTCTCCAGAACATCTATCTGGCGATCCAGCCGCGCGAGTTCGTGGTGCTGGTCGGGTTGAGCGGCGCGGGCAAGTCCACCATGATGGATGCCATCGCCGGCTATCGGCCGGCGACGCACGGCCAGGTGCTGGTCAACAACACCGACGTGTACCAGCACTTCGACGCCGTCCGCAACGAGATCGGCTTCGTGCCTCAGAAGGACATCATTCACATGGAACTCAGCGTCTATCAGGCGCTGGACTACGCCGCCCAACTGCGCATGCCGGCCGACACGAGCCGCCAGGAGCGCCATAAGCGAATCATGGAAGTGCTGGCCGACCTCGATTTGACCGAGCGCAAAGATCTTCCGGTGGTCCGGCTCAGCGGCGGCCAGCAGAAGCGCGTTTCAATCGGCGTGGAACTGCTGACGAAGCCCGGCCTGTTCTTCCTCGACGAGCCGACCTCGGGCCTCGACCCCGGCACCGAGACGGCGCTGATGCAGTTGATGCGCCGCCTGGCCGACCAGGGCCGCACCATCATCCTGATCACGCACGCCACCAAGAACGTGATGCTGGCGGATAAGGTGATCTTCCTCGTGCGCGGCGGCTACCTCGCCTGGTTCGGCCCGCCCAACGAGGCGCTCCAGTACTTCGACGGCTATCGCTCCGAACGGGGGCGGCGTGCGAAAGATATCGAGTTCGACGACATCTACAACCTGCTGCAAGATGCAAAAATCGGCAGTCCCAAAGAATGGTCGGAGCGCTTCCAGAAACATCCGGCCTATCAGCAGTACATCGTCCAGCCGCTCCAGCACCACGTTCAAGCCGGGGCGGCCGCGCCGGGCGGGGCGGTGCGCACCACGCCCGCCAGGGCCGTTTCGCGGCCCCGCCGCCAGGTTTCGTCACTGCGGCAGTTCATCATCCTTTCGCTGCGTAACGTAAACATTCTCTTTCGCGACCGTTTCAGTTTACTGCTCATGTTGTTGACCGCGCCGTTGGTCGGCGTGCTGACCACCGTCGTCGCCAAGCGCGAGGCGTTCCACATCAAAAACGGCGACTTCCCTGAAGCCATTACCGGGGTGTTCCTGCTGTTGATCTTTGCGATCATCGTCGCCATCATGGCCCAAATGCGCGAGATCGTCAAAGAGCAGGACATCTATAGGCGCGAGAGGCTGGTGAACCTCAAGATCGTTCCCTACGTGTTGTCGAAAGTCTGGCTTGCGGGCCTGCTGGCGCTGTACCACTCGGCCGTGTATCTCGTCATCCGCTACGCGATGGTGGACATGCCCGGCGGCTACTGGGAATTCTTTCTGTTGTTCGTGACCCTGGCGCTGACGACTTTCGCCGGGATGATGCTGGGGCTGTTCGCCTCGGCCCTCGCGCCGAACGCCAACGCCGCGCCGCTCATCGCCACGCTGTTCATCGTCCCGCAAATTCTGCTCGGCGGCGCGCTCCTGCCCCTGCCGTCGCTCGGCCCGGTGGGCGGTGTATTGAGCAGTGTCGTCCCCTCGCGCTGGGGATTCGAAGCGGCCATGACCATCACCGGCATCGGCAAAGACATCGCCTCCGACACGTGTTGGACACTGCCCAAAGTTCAGCGCGAGGCGTTGACCGACGCCGAGAAGGAATCGAATTGCCACTGTATGGGCGTGAATATGTTCCGTACGAGTCAATTTGGCTCGCCGTGCTATTTCCCCGGCCTGGCGAAGTTTTACAACGAGGCGATTGACCAGCCCGAGCCGGAGCGCCCGGCCGAGCCGGCGGCCCCCGGCCCGCCGCCGCAATTTCCCCAGATTGCGGATCCGCCGGAACTGCCGACGACCAATGATCCGGCCGCGCAGCAGCGGTTTGCCAAAGAGTACAATGAGTGGCGCCAGACCTCCGGCCAGGCGCAGGCGTCGTTCAAGTCGGATATGACGAATTACCAGGCCCAACTGGACGACTTCAAAGCCAAGAGCAATCGGTATCAGGATGAGATTTCTGAATATCAGCGCAAAGTTGTCGAGTGGAAGGGCGGGCGCACCGGCGCGATCGCCAGCGGCGAGAATTTGCTGGGCCGGCTGGGCGGGCGCACCGGCGCGATCGCCAGCGGCGAGAATTTGCTGGGCCGGCTGGACGAGCAGTTCGGCCAGACCTACGACGTCAACATCCCAAGCCGCTGGTTCTTCCTGATTATGATCACTTTGGTTCTGTTCGTCGGGATTCTGATTCTGCAGAAGCGGAAAGATGTGATTTAGTGAAGCGCCAGCGGAGGCGGCTCCCATGCCGCCGGTTCGCCGGGCGTGGGAGCGCTGCCCGCTGTTTCTCAGACAAGGTGAGGGCATGAGCGCGACGAGTTGGCTCGGCCAAACTCTGGCCGACCGATATGAGATCCGCGAGCGCATCGGGCAGGGCGGGGTAGCCGAGGTCTACAAGGCCTACGATCGCCGCCTGAGCCGCGAGGTCGCGGTCAAGATGATTCACCCCCACCTGGCGAAGGAGGAGGGCTTCGTCGCGCGGTTCGAGCGGGAGGCGCGCGCCGTCGCGCAGCTGCGCCACCCCAGCATCCTGCAGGTGCAGGACTTCCACGCCGAGGGCCGGACGTTCTATATGGTCATGGAGTATCTCGCCGGCCCGTCGCTGGCGGGCCGCCTGAATGACTTGGCCGCGCGCGGCGAGCGGATGCCGTTGGAGGAAACGATTCGCATCATGACGGCTATCGGCGCGGCTGTGGATTACGCGCACTCGCGCGGCATCATCCACCGCGACGTCAAGCCGAGCAACATCATGTTCGGCGAACGGGGCGACCCGATCCTCACGGACTTCGGGCTGGCGAAGCTGCTGGGCGGCGAAACCTTCACGCCCAGCGGCGCGTTGATCGGCACCGCGCTCTACATGTCGCCGGAGCAGGTGCGCGGCATGGGCAGCGACGAGCGCAGTGACATCTACTCCCTGGGCGTCGTGCTCTTCGAGATGGCGACGGGCCAACTGCCGTTCATCGCCAATGTGGCGGTCAACGTCATGCTCAAGCACCTCAACGATCCACCGCCCTCGCCGAAGAGCATCAATCCGGATTTGCCCGATGCATTGGAGCGCGCCATCCTCACCGCCCTTGAGAAAGACCCCGACGCGCGCTTTCAATCGGCCGGCGAGTTGGTCGCTGCGCTAGAGTTGGTCGCAAGCCGCACGCCATCGCCGGTCGTTCAACTTGCGCCCTCGCCGGATCAAACAACGCTGGGGCCGCCTTTCGCCGCGCCGCTGGATGCGGGACAGAAAACGACACCCCGTCCGCGTCCTGAGGCCCCGCCGAGGCGGAGCGTTACGCCGACGCCCACTGCGACTGTGACCGACACACCGCCGGGCAGACTCGTGCTGCCTACACCGGCAATTGCGCCCCCGCGCAAGGGCGCGCTGAATCTGATCTGGATCGCAGTTCCGGCGATGCTGATCGTCGTCGCGATCGCGGCAGTCGTGATCGTCACCGCCCTCCTGCCCAAGCCGGCCTCGACACTGCCCTCGGGCGAAGGGATGGTGAAGGTGAACGCCGGCTCTTTTACGGTCGGCGCGTCAGGCGACGCGGATCACGTCGCGCAGCGCAGGGTCGAAGGGGGCTTGTTCTGGATCGACCTCTATGAAGTGACGAACGCGCAGTACGCCGCCTTCATTGGCGCCAGCGGCGGCAAAGCGCCGTATGGCTGGAAGGACGGCAAATATCCCACGGGTGAAGACCGTCATCCGGCGCGCGGGATTACCTTCGCCGAAGCGGCCGCTTACTGCGCTTCGCTCAACAAACGCCTGCCGACCGAGACCGAGTGGGAGGCCGCCGCGCGCGGGACCGATGGCCGAATGTATCCGTGGGGCAACGATCCCGATGCCGTGAAACTTGATCCGGCAAACACATACCCGGTCGGCTCCGTCGCCGCGAACCGCAGCCCGGCCGGCGTTTACGACCTGGCCGGCAACGTGTGGGAGTGGGTGAGCGATCCCTACGAACCGGTCAAGACCGGCGACGCATTACTGCGCGGCGGCTCGTATAATTACTTGCAGGACATGGCCTATCGGTTGGAAGTCAATCCGACTGTTCCAACTGCAATTGTGGACGCCGGCTTTCGCTGTGCGGCGTCCGAAGTAAACGGAGGAAAGTGATGGGACGCATATCCGATACACAGCTCTGGAGGGCACTCTCGATCGCCGTGTTGGTCATGACGGTGTCGGGTTGCAGTTTGCTGGGACAGAAGAAGGCAACGCCCACTCCCGCGCCGACACCGCCGCCTGCCACGGCCACCGCCGACACGGGACTCCTCTACGAAGATTCATTCACCGATCCGGCGAGCGGCTGGCCCGCGATCACGTCGGATGTGACCAAGTCCGGCTATCACCCCCCCGACGCCTTTCACCTCGAAGTCAGCAAGCCGAACACTGCCTTCTGGGTATTCCGACATCAAGACTTCGGGGACTTCTCCGCCGAAACGAAAGTCTTCCTCGACAGCGCCGCCGATGGCGGCCAGTGGCGTCACGGCCTTGCCTTCCGAATGAACGCGGAAGGACACTTCTATGCCTTCACGATCAATCCGCGCCCGCAGACCTGGCAGGTGCTCAAGCACGTCGCCGACGGCTGGCAAACGCTGGCCGAGGGAACCAACGCAAGCATCGTGTCAGAGCCGAAGGCCGTGAACACACTGCGCGTTGACGCGGGTGGCGCAAACTTCACCTTCTCGATCAACGGCCAGCCGGTGGTGATGGTCAGCGATGGCGAATACGCCTCCGGGGACATCGGCTTCGTCGTCGAGACCTTCGATCAAACGAAGGCCCACCTTCACTTCGACTCGCTGACGGTCCGCAAGTTCGATCCCGGCGCAGTGCCGGCCGCCCCGACCGCCGGCCCGGTGGCGACGGCCACGCCGAGCCTCTCTCCCACGCCGACGCCGACTGCCACGCGCACCCCTCGGCCCACCGGTCAGGGGGGCGCGGGCGGCGCGGGGGGCACGAACCCGACGGCGATCTTCAGGACCGCCGCGGCCCAGGTTACGACGATCGTGGGGACGGTCGTTCCGGCGGCTGTCAAGACCGCCTGCGCCATCGCCGGCTCGCCCTGCCCATGAGTCGAGACGAATTCGTTCTTTCCCCAATTCGCTGTAGTGTGGGACGGGCGAAAGTGCCGACAGCTCTGCGTTATGCCCGGATCAAGCTTTCAACGGAGAGAATCTGCCTGTCAAAATGCTGCGCGTGATGGTCATTGGCATGTTGATCTGCACGGCTGGCTGTGGCCCGCAGGCCGGCGTCCCGACGCCGGCGGCGTCTCCCGTGGAACTCACCGTCTTCGCCGCCGCCTCGCTCACCGACGCGTTCACCGAGATCGGAGCGGCCTTCGCGGGCGCACACCCCGGCACAAAGATCACTTTCAACTTCGGCGGCTCTCAGACGCTCCGCACCCAGTTGGAACAGGGCGCGGTAGCGGATGTGTTCGCCTCGGCCAGCAAGAAAGATATGGATGCGGCCGTCACCTCGGGATTGGTCGCCGACGGCGAGGCGCGGGTGTTCGTTCGCAATCGTCTGGTCGTGATCGCGCCGAAATCCAATCCGGCCGGCCTGACGGCACTTGAAGACCTCGCCCGGCCCGGCGTGAAAATCGTCCTCGCCGCCGAGAACGTGCCGGTAGGCGGCTACGCGCGGCAGGCGCTGGCCAACATGTCGCAGTCATTCGGCGCGGCTTTCAAAGATCGAGTCCTCGCCAACGTCGTTTCGGACGAAGACAATGTCAAACAAGTCGTCGCCAAAGTGCGTTTGGGCGAGGCCGACGCCGGAATCGTCTATACCTCGGATGTGACACCGGCCGTCGCGCCGCAGGTGGTGACGCTGGCTGTGCCCGACGAATTCAACGTCGTCGCCGCCTACCCGATGGCCGTTCTCAAATCCGCGCCGCACAGCGATCTCGCCGCCGGCTTCGTGAAATACGTATTGGCTTCTGAGGGGCAGGCCGCGCTGGCGAAGTGGGGCTTCATCCCCGTGCGACCTTGATCTCCCGACCCTCCGCATGGCGTGGCCGCAGTCGTCTGCGGCGGGCTTTCCGAGCGCTGGGCGCGGTCTACGTCGCGTTCCTGTTATTGCCGCTCGTTGCGCTGTTCCTGCGCGCCGCACAAACTGACCTTGCCGCCATCCTGACTCAAGTCAGCGCCGTGAGCGCGCTGCGCCTGAGCCTGGTCACCAGCGCGCTGAGCGTGGCCGGGGCGTTGGTCTTCGGCACACCGCTGGCCTACGTGTTGGCGCGCCGGCGCGCGCGGGGAACGCTGGGTGAGCTGATCGACGTGTTAGTGGATTTGCCTGTCGTCATGCCACCGGCCGTCGCCGGCTTGGGATTGCTCATGGCCTTTGGGCGGCAGGGCTTGATTGGCGGGGCATTGGGCGCGTTCGGGATCAGCCTGCCATTCACCACGGCCGCCGTGGTGATGGCCGAGACGTTCGTCGCCGCGCCATTCTACGTCCGCGCCGCCCGGATCGCCTTCGCCGAATCGAATCGGGAGTTCGAGGAACTCGCGCTGACTGAGGGAGCGAATGAGTGGCAGGTGTTTCGATTCATCGTGGTGCCGCTGGCCGGGCGGAGTCTGTTGGGCGGGATCGTGCTCTGCTGGGCGCGGGCGCTCGGCGAATTCGGCGCGACCATCATGTTCGCCGGCAACCTCGCCGGCCGCACCCAGACGATGCCGCTGGCGATCTATCTCGGTTTGGAAAGCGATCTCGGAACGGCCCTCGCGCTCTCGGCTTTGCTCATCATAGCCTCGCTCGGCTTGCTGTGGCTCCTGCGGCG
>JACQED010000085.1 GCA_016200785.1 Chloroflexota bacterium | reverse complement strand
CGGTGAACAAAGATGCGGGCTACGTCACCCTGCTCTCCATCCCGCGCGACCTCTACGTTTATCTGCCCGGCGTGAAGATGGGGCGCATCAACACCGCCGACCTCGTCGGCAAACCGTTCTTCCCCGGCGGCGGCCCGGCTTATCTCGAGGAGACGATCCTCTACAATCTCGGCATTCCGGTTGATTACTACGCTCGAATCAATTTTGACGCTTTCAAGGCGATCGTGGACACGCTCGGCGGGATTGACGTGCCGGTGAGTTGCGCGATTCAGGATTGGCGGCTCAAGAGTCCCGAACTCGATCCGCAGAACGCGGACAACTGGTATTTATCTACGCAGGATACCGGGCTGATTCACATGGACGGCGATCTGGCGCTGTGGTACGCGCGGTCGCGCAAGAATAACACCGACTTCGACCGCTCTCGGCGGCAGATGCAGGTGCTGCGCGCCATTTTCCAGAGAGCGAAGGATCTCAACTTCACCGATCTGACCAAAATCCCGGCGCTGTACGAGCAGTTCAAAGACGTCGTCCAGACGGACATAGACATCGGAGCAATCTTGCGATTAGCGCCGATGGCGGTGGATTTGGACACAAGCCGCATTCACAGTTACAGCATCAACGCGGCCCACGTCTCTTCGTGGACGACGCCCGACAACCCGCCACAGAACGTCCTGATCCCGAACCCCGACGCGATCGCCGCGCTTCTCGACAAGGCTTTCGCCGCGCCCGAAGATCAGCCCGAGCCGATCCAAGTTGAAGTATGGAATGGAACGCCGAACGGCGATTGGCTCGCGCTGGCCCTCGACAACCTGCGGGCTAGAGGCTTCGCCGGCGTCGCCGGGCAGGCCGACCGGCAGGATTATCCGGCGCAGGTGCTGTACGATTTCACCAATGGCGACGACACGACGGCTCGCGTCAATTTGCAGAAGCTCTTCGGCGTGAAGAACGAAAACGTGATCGCCCAACCCGACGCCTCAGCCCCCCACCCCTATCGCATCGTCCTCGGCGCGGACTGGAACTCGTGCATCTACCCCGTGCCGCCCCCCAAGCCCACGCCGACACCGGGGGCGTGAATAGAGGCTTGTCTCTTCAGTTCAACCACCACCTCACTGATCAAGCCGATACACTGACACCGTCGTCCCTCCCGGTTCCCGCAACTCTCGAATCAACCGCGCCTGATGCCGCCGCATGTAACTCCAGAACTCTGCCGTGACCGCGCGATTGCGCCGCGTGGACTGATCCGTCAGCGCGCCGATCACGGGCGGGTCGATCAGCATATACTGAGGCGCGATGCGATCGAGCGCCGCCTCAAACGAGATCGCGTCTCGATTTGACGCCGGATCGGAGAGATAAAACGGCAAAGCGAAAGAGCGATACTCGCGGTCGGTGAGGCCAAGCCAGTATTGCGGCAGGCCCAGGACACGCGCTTTGGGAGGCACCGCTCGCCTGAGTTCGGTGAAGAATGCCTCGGACGACGGCGCGCGGCTTGCCACGAATTGCATCTGCATCACCCCCGAAAGCCCCTGAGCCGCCACCAGCGCCAGCAGCCCCGCCGCCGTCAGCCGCACCGTCCGGCGCGGCGATCTAAGCCAACGTGCAATCGGCCACGCGATCGCCACCGCGAAGAGTGGCGCGACGCTTATGAGATAGTTGAACGACTTCAACTTTACGAGAAGCGCGAAGAGGATGGGAAGCATCGCAACCGGCACGGCCAGCCACATTGCGCGCCGATCGGAGTGGCGCAGTGCGCGCACGATCAGCCAGAGCAGCGCAATCGGCACGCCCACCGCCAAGAGCCAGAACCCGGCGCGCGTCGGCGTCGCCGCATGCCAGCCGGTGGGAAGATAGCGATGCCACTCGTCGAGAAAATTGCCGAAGTAAAAAGAGCCGTCGGACAATTGAAATCGTCCATCCCTTTGCGCGATCTGGAACTGGCCGGTGAAATCATTCCAGTTGAGGGCGATGTAGCCGAGCCAGATCGACCACGGCAGTGCCGCGCCTGTCAGCATGAGAACGCCGGGTATCGCCTGGGATTTCACCACTAAAACAGGAAGACACGAAGAAATACTTTGCGAACTTTGTGCCTTCGTGACTTCGTGGTAAGAATCCTTCACCTGTCGCAGGCCCTCGACTCCTGTCACGACCAGCAAGGCCGGAATCCAGAACAGGCCATAGAGATGCGCCAGCCCGCTGAGGCCGGCCAGCAAGCCGCTGAGAAAATCATAGCGACGTCGCCGCGTCTCGCGCGCGGCGACGAAGAACCACAACGCGCCCAATCCCAGCCAGGCCGCGAGGATGTCGTAGCGCGCAATACGCGACAAATCCACCAGCGGCACGCCGCTGTTCAATACCGGCCCACTGGCGGGCGTCCACTGCCAGAGGATCATCAGGAGCATCGCCAGCGTTCCCACGATGCGCCCGGCCAACCGGCGCGCGATAGCGTAGGTCAGCGCAAGCGTCAGCGCGCCGAGCGAAACCGGCACGAAGCGCATTTGCAGAACTCCGAGGCCGAAGAACCTGGCAGCCAGGCCTTGCAGAATCGACATCAGCGGCATGAATTCAAAGTAGTGTCGTTCCATGCCGTAGTAGCCGGCGAGCAAATCAGAGCCGTACACGCCTTGCGAGAAGAGTTTGTAGCCCGGCGAGAGTATCCACGGTTCGTCTTGATGAACGGTGGGAAAGCGGTCGAGATGAATGACTGAGAACGCCCAGAAGACGAGGAGCAAGGCGATTGAGGCGAAGGTCACGGAGATATGCTGGCGGCGCGAATTCGGCATGACGCGATTCTTTCCCCGCGAATACTGCATCGGATT
>JACQED010000094.1 GCA_016200785.1 Chloroflexota bacterium | reverse complement strand
TGTGGAGAAATTGTTTTTCGCCCGCAACGTGACGACGGCGATGACCGTCGGACAGGCGCGCGGCGTGGCGATGCTGGCGCTGGCCGACGCCGGAGTCGCGGTGTCCGAGTACACTCCGTTGGAAGTCAAGCAAGCCATCGCCGGCTATGGCCGGGCCGACAAGATTCAAATGCAAACGATGGTGCGCACTCTTCTCGCCCTGACCGAAGCTCCGCGCCCGGATGATGCGGCGGATGCGTTGGCGGTGGCGATTTGTCATTTGCATTCGGCGAAGATGAAGGCATTGATAGGGGAATGACTGGAACGGGTGTGCTCCAGAATGGATGTCCGCCCGCTCGGTGTATAATCGCACTGCAACGAGATAGGGAGATAGCGATATGAAGAGAAACCCTGCCCCTAAGAAAAAACGCAACCCAAAGGCCAAACTGATCGGGCGCTACATTGTCGCTGATCCGGCAATCTGCCATGGTACGCCGACCTTTCGCGGCACGCGCGTAATGGTTGCCGATGTGTTGGAGATGGTAGCCGAGGGCATGGTGTGGGAAGCTATTATCGAGGAGTGGAATGGCAATATCACGAAAGAGGCCATCACTGAGGCGGTGAGTCTCGCGGGCAAGGCTTTCTTGGAACACGCTAACGAGTACCTCATAGAACCGGCAATCGCGTGAACCTCCTCGACGAAAACATTCTCGCTTCTCAACGTCGGCAACTCCGGGATTGGCGGATTTCAGTCCGTCAAATCGGATTCGATATCGGCAGAAAGGGGATGAGTGATGATGAGATCATCCCCTTCTTGCACGGTTTGAGGCGGCCCACTCTCTTCACACGCGACAGAGATTTCTACAAGCGCCGCTTGTGCCACGCACGGTACTGCCTCGTTTCACTGGCAGTGGACAAGCGCGTGGTGGCAGTGTTCGTGCGTCGCCTTTTGCGCCATCCAGAATTCGATGCCCAGGCCAAGCGATTGGGCACGGTCGTTCGTGTTACAACGACTGGCCTCTCGGTTTGGCGGCTCCACGCAGAAACAGAGACCCATCTCGCCTGGCCGACCAACGGCTTCAGCACATAACCTGGCATTGTTCTGTGATTGCCTCGATTCGCGGCACCCTCCTCTCCATCTCCCCCGACTCTCTCGTCGTCGAAGTCGGCGGCGTGGGGCTCAAAGTGTCTGTTCCGACTTCGGTGCTCGACTCACTCGACGGCGTGGGGCGGACGGTGAGCCTGCACACTCATCTCATTGTGCGCGAAGATGCGCTAATGCTGTACGGCTTCGCCAATGAAGATCAGCATGCGCTCTTTGAACTGCTGCTCGGCGTCAACGGCGTCGGGCCTAAGCTGGCGCTGTCGGTGCTCTCGACGCTCTCGCCGGATGTTCTCCGCCGCGCGGTGGTTCACGAGCAGGCCGAAGTGTTCAACCGCGTGCCGGGCGTGGGCAAAAAGACGGCGGAGAAAATCGTCTTTCACTTGAAAGATAAGATCGGCAAGGAAGTTGGACTCGGCGCGATCACGGCCATCAGCGATCGCGACACCGAAGTCATCGCCGCGCTGACGGCGCTCGGCTACAGCATCGTCGAGGCGCAGGCCGCGCTCCAATCCGTGCCGAAGGACACGCCGGACGACATAGAAGAGCGCGTGCGGCTGGCTCTGCGCTATTTTGCGACGCCGTGACCATAATGACGGGGTGATACGGTGAAGGGGTGACAGGGTGATCGATCCGTCACCCTGTCACCCCTTCACCCTGTCAGTCCTAGGAGAATTTGATGCTCAACGACTCAAAAATCGCCGTCGTCGGTTCCGGCGCGATGGCCGAGGCCATGATCGCCGGCCTGCTCAATCAGAAACTGATCGAGCCGGCCCACGTCACCGCTGCCGGGCCGCGCGAGGAGCGCGGGCAAATTCTGCGTCAGAAATACGGCGTCAAAAACACGACGCACAACCGTGAAGCCGTCGAGGGGGCGGCCGTCGTCGTCCTCTCGGTCAAGCCGCAGATTCTCCCGGCGGTCATGCCCGAACTGAAAGGCCACATCCTCCCCGGCTCGCTGGTGCTGTCAATCATCGCCGGAGCGCGCATCGAAACGATCGCGCAGGGCACGCTCCACACCGGCATCGTCCGCGCCATGCCCAACACCCCGGCGCAGATCGGGCAGGGCATCACGGTATGGACGGCTTCGCCGGACGTCTCCGCCGAACAACGCGGCCAGGCCGAAGTGATCCTCGGCGCTCT
>JACQED010000093.1 GCA_016200785.1 Chloroflexota bacterium | reverse complement strand
TTCTGCGCGACGAGGCGGGGCACGTCGCCGGCATTGTCGAAGAGGCGCAGGCGACACCGGCGCAACTCGCCCTCCGCGAACTCAACATCGGCGCGTACTGCTTCGAGGCCGAGTGGCTCTGGAAGACACTGCCGCAACTTCCGCTCACGCCCAATGGCGAATACTATCTGACCGACATCGTCGGGCTGGCCGTGGCGCAGGGCCTGCCGGTCGCATCGGCGGCGGTGGACGACCCGGATGAGATCATCGGCGTCAACACGCGCGTGCATCTGGCCGAGCTGGAGACCGCGCTCAGGCGGCGCATCAATCGCAACTGGATGGAGAACGGCGTAACACTGATCGATCCGGCGGCGACGTACATCGCGCCCGCCGCGACGATCGGACGCGACACGACCCTCCTGCCGAACACGCACCTCGAAGGCAGTACGACGGTCGGCGAGAATTGCGTCATCGGGCCGAACACGATCATCCGCGACACGACGATCGGGAATCATTGTGAGATCGAATGCTCGGTGCTGGAGGGCGCGGTCGTCGAGGACGAAGTGGAGATCGGCCCGTTCGCGCACCTGCGGACGGGCGCGCACCTCGCGCGCGGGGCGCACATGGGCAACTTCGGCGAAGTGAAGAACTCGTATCTCGGCCCCGGCGTCAAGATCGGGCACTTCAGTTACATCGGCGATGCGACGCTCGGCGCGGAGGTCAACGTGGGCGCGGGAACGATCACCTGCAACTTCGACGGCGTTCGCAAGAACAGGACCGAGATCGGCGCAGGGGCGTTCATCGGCTCCGACACGATGCTCGTCGCGCCGGTCAGGCTCGGCGCGAATTCGCGCACCGGCGCGGGCTCCGTCGTGACGCGCGACGTGCCGGAGGATTCGCTGGCGGTCGGCGTTCCGGCGCGAGTGATCAGGCGGGGGCTGAAGGGAACTTAACGCAAAGGCGCAAAGGGGATGGACTTCTTCGCGCCTTTGCGTCTTGGCGTCTTTGCGTTAGAAATGTCCAACGATCTCCTCAACGGCCTCTGGCTCTCTTTCGCCCTGCTCGCCCTCAACGCCTTCTTCGCGGCGGCACGCTCGGCGCTGGTGAACGCGCGCCGGCCTCGTCTCCGCCAATTGGACGAGGCCGGCGCGAGCGGGGCGGCCCTCGCCGCCCGCGTAGCCGAGGACTCGAGCCGCCTGATCGCGACCATCCGGCTGGCGCAGGCCTTGTGCCGCTTCTCCGCCGCCGGGGTGGCCGTGTTCCTGCTTGCCCCGATTCTCGCGCCTCTCCTGGCGAGCGTGCCAGCCATCGCGCCGCGCGCCGAAACGTGGGCGATTGCGGCCGTTGTGCTCGCGGTCGCGCTGGCCGTGCTCGTCGTGGGCGAACTCGTGCCCGAGGCATTGGTTCAACGCGAGCCGGAGCGTTGGGCGATTTTCTTCGCTCCGGCGGTCGCCGCGCTCGAATGGTTGCTTGCGCCGCCGGCCCGACTGCTGGTGAGACTCTCGGCGGCGATCGCCCGGCCGCTGGGCGGCACCGGCGCTCTGCCCATCGTCACCGAAGAAGAGATCAAAACGATGGTGGACGCGGGCGAGGAGGGCGGCGCGATCGAGCAGGAAGAGAAAGAGATGATCTACTCGATCTTCCAGTTCGGCGACACGCTGACGCGCGAGGTGATGGTGCCGCGCATTGATATGGTGGCGATCGACGCCGAGACGCCGATCAGCCAGGCCATCGAGACGATCATGAGCGCCGGCCACTCGCGCATCCCGGTCTATCAGGACTCCACCGACAACGTCATCGGCGTGCTGTACGCCAAGGACCTCCTGCGCGTGTGGCGCAACGGGGCGGAGGCGCGCCATCTGCGCGATCTGATGCGCCCGGCGTACTTCGTGCCGGAGGCGAAGAAACTGGACGACCTGCTCGACGAACTGCAACGACAGCGCGTTCACATGGCGCTGGTGGTGGACGAGTACGGCGGCATCGCGGGGCTGGTCACGCTGGAGGACATCGTCGAGGAGATCATCGGCGAAATCCGCGACGAGTACGACGTGATCGAGGAGCCCGACATCGAGGCGGTCGGCGAGGGCGAATACCTACTCGACGGGGGGATCAACCTCGACGACGTGAACGAACTGCTGAAGGCCGAGCTGCCCAAAGACACCGCCGACACGCTGGGCGGTTTCGTCTATAGCGAACTGGGGAAAGTGCCGGTGGCCGGAGAAAAACTTGTGGCCGGCGGGCTGGAGTTGAAGGTCGAGCAGGTGACCGGACGGCGCATTCGCAAAGTGCGCGCGCGAAGAATCTCGGAGCCTGTCTGAAAAATTACCACCAGGACACGAAGGCACTAAGAGCACAAAGCAAAACTCAGTGGGCTTGGTGTCTTGGGGCCTTTGTGGTTAGGGCTTCTCAGACGCATTCCCAGGCGAGGGACGATGGACAATGAGTTGAGCGATGCTCAAAAGCAATTGCTGATCGAGCGAGCGAGCAACGCGCGGCAGCGGGCCTACGCGCCGTACTCGAATTACACCGTCGGCGCGGCGCTGTTGACGGCCTCGGGCAAAATCTACGACGGCGTCAACGTCGAGAACGCGTCGTACCCGGCGACGATTTGCGCCGAGCGCGTGGCCGTTTTCAAAGCCGTGTCGGAGGGCGAGCGGGATTTTGAGGCCATCGCCGTCGTCACCTCCAACGGCGGCTCGCCGTGCGGCGTGTGCCGGCAAGTGCTGGCCGAGTTCGGCCTCGACACGCTGGTGATCACCGCCGATGCGAACGGAAAGATCGAAACCGAGATGACGGTGAACCAACTGCTTCCGGCGGCATTCGGGCCGCAACACCTGAAATAGATGCGTTCGCTCGCCTCGGCTGCTCTCTCACTGCTCGACCTCACGCTGACCTCCGCGCAACTCGCCGCTTTTCAGGCGTACGCCGACGAACTGGTCGAGTGGAATGCGAAGTTCAACCTCACCGCCATCACCGACCCCGAAGGCATCCAGATCAAACACTTTCTCGATTCGCTCGCCTGCCGGCTCGCTTTTCGCGCGGCCTCCGCCTCGCCGGCCGCAACCGTCATTGACATCGGCACGGGCGCCGGCTTTCCCGGCATTCCGCTGAAGATCGTCTGCCCTGCGATCCGGCTGACGCTGGTCGAAGCTACCGGGAAGAAAGTGAAATTTCTGGAGCATATCATCGCGCGATTGGGACTGAGCGGCGTGACGGCGGTGAAGGCGAGGGCGGAGGAGATCGGGCGGGACCCAGCGCATCGCGAGCGCTACGATTGGGCCGTGGCGCGCGCGGTGGCCGAGATGCCGACGCTGGTCGAGTATCTCCTGCCGCTCGTGCGCCTCGGCGGCAAGTGCCTGGCGCAGAAGGGCGAGGGCGCGCCCGCCGAAACGCAAACCGCCGAGAAAGCTTTGCGCATTCTCGGCGGCCAGTTGAATCAACTCATCGCTGTGGAATTGCCCGGCGTAGCGGAAACTCGTTATCTCGTCGTGGTGGACAAAGTCGCGGCGACGCCGGCGAAATATCCGAGGCGGGCGGGGACACCGGGGAAGGCACCACTAAAGTGAGATCCCAAATCCCAAACTCCAAACTGTTCTGGGCGTTGGGAGTTGGCAATTGGGATTTGGTTATTGGGAATTTGTGATTGTCCCCTCGCTGACTTCCCACACCGCCGCTTTTCTCCGAAAGTCATCCGCAAATAATCCCAGATCGGTCGTCGTCATCACAATCTGTTCCGCGCCGTTGATGCGGTTGAGCAAGTCAACTCGGCGCGTCTGATCGAGTTCGGCCAGCACTTCGTCGAGCAAAAGCACCGGCCACTCGCCGACTCGGTCGCGCAGCCAAGATGTCTCGGCGAGTTTGAGCGCGAGGACGGCGGTGCGGCCCTGCCCGCGCGAGCCGTAGACGCCGAGGTCAACCGGGCCGGCGAGGAAACGGAAGTCGTCGCGGTGCGGGCCGACGAGCGTTTGGCCGCGCGCGATGTCCTCGTCGCGCCCCTGCGCAAGGCGCGCGCTCAGCCGTTCGCGGATCTCGTCGCGGTCGAGCCCGGCGCGGGCCACCGGCACGTTCAATCCGAGTTCGAGTTGATACTCAGGCGGCGCGAGCGGATCGAACGAGGGGCGGTAATCGAGGCGGAGCGAGTCCGCGCCGGCTGTGAGTTCGCGATGGATCGGGCCGGCGTGCAGTTCGAGTTCGGCCAGTGCGATGGCGCGCGCCGAGATCAGCGTCGCGCCGTATTCGGTTATCTGCGCGTCCCAGAAATCGAGCTGGCCGCTGGCGTCGGCCGCGTCGCCGCGTTCTTGCAGTTGCTTGAGCAGGGCGTTGCGCTGTGTCACAACTTTGCCGTATTCGGTCAGCGCGTGGCAGTAGACCGAGTCCACCTGGCACAGCACGTCGTCGAGATAGTGGCGGCGTTCGCCGGGCGATCCCTCGACCAGCGCCATGTCTTGCGGCAAAAACAGCACCGCGTTGAGAGCGGCGCGCAAGTCAGCCGAGTGCCGGCGAACGCCGTTGACGTAGATTTCTTTTTTGAAGCGCGGTTCCTGGCCCGGCAGGCCAGGCTCAAGGATCAGACGGACGACGAGTTTGCGAATCTCGTCGCGGGTCACGACCTCGGCGGACATCTTGGCAAAGGGCCGCGGTTCGGATCGCAGGGCCAGCCAGTTGATCAGTTGTCGATCGGACGAAGTGTGCGGCGAGTGCGCGGTGGCGAGGTAGTAGATCGCCTCAAGCAGACTCGTCTTGCCCTGCGCGTTCATCCCGTGCAAAAGGACCGAGCCGGGGGGGAAGTCAAGTTCGAGGGAGTGGTAGGTGCGGAAGTGGACGAGGGAGAGGTGGGTGAGGCGCATTGAGGCCGCCGGAGCCAGTTATCAGTGGTCAGTCATCAGTCATCAGTGATCAGTGATCAGTCGTCAGTGATCAGTGGGCGGGTTCTCGGCGGCGTCTTGCCGGCGAACGATCCCGCGCAGTTTGTCTATCACGACTCTCTCGCCGCTCTGCTCGTCCAGATAATACCAGTTCTCCCAACCGTTGCACGGGGCGTTCTGGATGGCCCGCCCGACTTCGTGAATTGAGCCGGTCGAGCCGTTGAAGCGAATCTGGCCGTCGGCCAGCACGGTGGCGGCCACGTCGCCCTTCCTGCCGAAATAGAGTTTCTGGCCCGGCTGCAGCAATCCGCGCTCGACGAGCGCGCCGAAGGGAACCCGCCGCTGCTCGCGTTTGGTGTCGAAGGCGTAAAGTTCTTCTTCGGAAAACATCGCCGGCTGAACGGCTTCGATCCGCTCGCGGGCAATATCGACGTAGCCGGCGTCGCGCTCGACGCCGATCCAGCGGCGATGGAGTTTTTTGGCCACCGCGCCGGTCGTGCCGGTGCCGAAAAACGGGTCGAGCACTACATCGCCGCGATTCGAACTGGACAGGATGACGCGGTACAGCAGCGCTTCGGGCTTCTGGGTGGGGTGGGCCTTCGCGCCGTTGACCCGGATGCGCTCGCGGCCCGTGCACAGCGGCAGATACCAGTCGCTGCGCATTTGCAGGTCGTCGTTGAGCGACTTCATAGCGCGATAGTTGAAGGTGTAATGCGCTCCCCGCTTCTTTTGCGCCCAGAGCAGCGTCTCGTTGGCGTTGGTGAACCGCACGCCGCGGAAGTTGGGCATGGGGTTTGTCTTAATCCAAACTACCTCATTGAGTATCCAAAAGCCCAAGTCCTGCAAAACTGCGCCAAGCCGATGCACGTTATGATAAGTGCCCATTGTCCAGATCGTGCCGTCATCTTTGAGCACGCGCCGACAAGCCGTGAGCCAGTCCCGCGTGAAGCCGTCGTACTCGGCGAAGCCGCCGAAGCGATCCCAATCATCGTCCACCGCGTCAACCTTCGTCATATTGGGCCGCCACAGTTCTTGTTGGAGTTGAAGGTTGTAGGGGGGATCGGCGAAGATCAAATCAACGGATTTCTCCGGCAGTGTGGCGAGAACGTCGAGGCAGTCGCCGTGGATGACTTGATCGAGGGGGAGTTCCGGGGGACTCATCTCTTCGATTCTCACCTGCCAGATCACTCCAACGACTCGCCTGCACTCAGGCTATCGGCGAACCGTTGAAGTTCATCTTTGGTCTGCCGCCATACTTCCGCCAGCGGGGTCACTAGCTTTTCCAACTCATCCCATTCCAAATAGAACGAATACGAATGTCGGTAAAAATGCCTGAAGCCCAAATAGCCAGTCAGCCTATGAGCGATTTCAGTCGTCAGGACTGGCTCCCTAGTCGAGGTCGACTCTGTCATTCGAGTCAGCACGTCACGATGCCACTGAGATCCTTGTCGGAACATCCAGATCGATTCCTTCTCAAATTTCACTTGAGCCGCGACCTTGTTAGCCAATCCGGAAAAGTTCTCCCTGCTTTTCCAAGTACCGCCCAAATGAATCTCTCATGTCGAGGCTGACCAAGTCCACAGGATGCTCTAGTTCGAGCAGAAGTTTGCCCAGCAGGTGAAAGAACTTACCCTTCGGACAGCCACGGATGGCGAGGTCAATATCCGATCCGTCTCTCGCCTTTCCGGCCGTCAGGGAGCCAAAGAGAAAAACGTGCGTGCATCCGGCCTGTGTGAATATTTCTACGGCACGGCGAATATCCTTTTGATAGGATTCGGGAAGTTGAACTTTCGCTTCCATCATTACCCTGAATGTCTAAATCCCGACTCCGCCATCGTCAGCGGGGTGCCCTCACGATTGATCCCCGCTTCGACAACTTCTGCGACGTAGACTGTGTGATCGCCGGAAGCGAGTGAACCGGTGATGCGACACTCTAGCCAGCCGAGGCAGCCTTCGACGAGAGGCGAGCCGGTGATCGGCCCCGGTCGCCACGCGATCCCTTCCGCCTTGTCGGGCGTCTTGATTGACTTCGTGCCCAGCCGCCCGGCCAGTTCGCGCTGATCCGAGGCAAACACCGTCACCGCGAACACGCCGCCGGCCTCGATCAGGCG
>JACQED010000092.1 GCA_016200785.1 Chloroflexota bacterium | reverse complement strand
CCAACCCCGCCACGACGCCGGACAGCGGGACGATCAGCCGGGGAAAATAGACCTTTGTAATTACACCCGCGTTTCCCACAAGGCTGCCTGAAGCGCCGCCTAACGATTGGGCGAAGTACGACCACGGCAGTAGCGCGGTGTAGGCGAAGATGGGATAAGGCACGCCTTCTGAGGGAATCTTGGCTAATTTGCCGAAGAACAAACTGAACACGACCATCGTCATCACGGGCTGAATGACGGCCCACGCGGCTCCGAGCGCAGTCTGCTTGTAGCGCACTTTGACGTCGCGCCAGATGAGGAAGTAGATCAGTTCTCTGTATTCCCAGAGTTCGCGCAAGTTGAGCGGCGCGAGGCCCCGCGACGGGCGAATGATCGTTTTGGGCAGGGCGTCAGCCGTGCTAGCCATTGTCGCCTTTGCGCAGTTCGAGTTGCGTGCCACGCACTGCGACAACCGGCAGATCGCCGTCGTCGGATCGAGTCACGACGCCGAAGCCAAGTTCGAGGGCGGTCAGGCGGAAGATGTCGGCGATCTCGCCGTCGCCTTCGAGCCGCACGTCTTTGAATCCGGCGCGGCGAACTTGCTCCAGCAGGCGGTGCGACTCTTCACGCGTGTCGCGATACAACTGCATCGTCCGCTGGAGATACTGAACGGTCAGACGCGATCGCAGGGTGATCCCCTGTCTGGTGACGATGTACCGCAGTCGCTTCCGGTCGAGCCGCTGGGCCTTGACGTAGCCTTTGGCGACCAATCGCTTGAGATACCAGTTGATGGTGCCAACGGCAACGCCCAGCCGGGTGGCCAGGCCCGCCTGCGTCAGATCGGGATCCGTTTCGAGTTGCTCAAGAATTTTCAGTTCGTGAGCTGTGCCGGTGGGAGCGGGGACGGTTGAAGGCATTTTCAAAATTCAGCGGCTGAATGATAAACCCTTTGTGGGCGAATGTCAAGGATCAAGTCGTCTCGGTTACATTCATACACGGCGACCGGGCGTGTAGGGTGTATACTAAACCCAACTTCACTTCTATCAATCACGGAGTAACCCGATGAACAAAAAGACGATCCGCGATGTGGACTTGAAAGGCAAGCGCGCCCTCGTCCGAGTCGACTTCAATGTGCCGATGGCCGACGGCGCGGTGGCCGACGACAAGCGCATCCGCGCCGCGCTCCCGACGCTTCAATACATTCTCGATCAGGGCGCGTCGCTCATCCTCATGAGTCACCTCGGCCGGCCAAAGGGTGGCCCCGATCCGGCGTTCAGCCTCAAGCCCGCCGCCGAGGCATTGAATAAGTTGATCGATCTCCCGGTGCAGATGGCGCCCGATTGCGTCGGGCCGGAAGTGCAGGCGCTGGCGAAGGCGCTCAAGCCCGGCAACGTGTTGATGCTGGAGAACGTCCGCTTTCACCCGGAAGAGGAAAAGAACGACGAAGGCTTTGCCCGGCGGCTGGCCGCGCTCGGCGACGTTTACGTGAATGACGCTTTTGGCTCGGCGCATCGCGCGCACGCCTCCACCGAGGCCGTCGCCCGATTCCTCCCCGCCGTGTCCGGCTTTTTGATGGAGCAGGAGTTGGAGTATCTCGGACGCGCGACGATGAATCCTGAGCGTCCCTACGTCGCAATCCTCGGCGGCGCGAAGGTCAGCGACAAGATCGCCGTGATCGAGAATCTGCTTAAGCAGTGCGATACGTTGCTCATCGGCGGCGGGATGGCGAACACGTTTTTCAAGGCGCAGGGGCTCGAAACCGGCGACAGCCTGGTCGAACCCGGCGCGGCGGACACGGCCAAAGCGCTCCTCGCCAAAGCGGGAGGCAAGTTGCGCCTGCCGGTGGATGCTGTCGTGGCGGATAAGTTCGAAGACGGCGCGAGCCGCAAGACCGTCCCGGTCAATTCAGTCGAGCCAGGATGGCGGATCATGGACATCGGCCCGCAGACGGTGGCGGCCTTTGGCGAAGTGATCAAAGGGGCGAAGTTGGTTCGCCGAGGGCACGTTTGCGGTTGCGAGAGCCATCGCCGCCAGCGGCGCGGTCAGCGTGATCGGCGGCGGCGACAGCGCGTCGGCGGTCAAGAAAGCCGGCGTCGCCAAGCAGATGACTCACGTCTCGACCGGCGGCGGGGCGAGTTTGGAGTTTCTCGAAGGCAGAGTCCTCCCCGGCGTCGCCGCACTTAATGACAGGTGAAGGATGGGACGCTGATGCACGCTGATCAACGCTGATGGCTTGATCCTGACCAGCGTTTTTCAGCGTCAATCAGCGTCCGATTTGTTTGCCTTCCGCATTACGGCTATAATGCGGCGCGCACCGCGCCCCCGGAGTCACTCATGTCATTTGCCATCGGCGAAAGTGTCGGCCCGTATCGTGTCCTCGCGCAACTCGGCCAGGGGGGGATGGCCACGGTTTACAAAGCCCATCATGCCGCGCTGGATCGCTACGTCGCGATCAAAGTCCTCCATGCGGCGTTCAAAGAGGACCCGACCTTCATCGCCCGCTTCGAGCGCGAAGCCAAAGTCGTCGCCAAACTCGAGCACCCACACATCGTCCCGATATACGACTTCGCCGAGCACGAGGGACAGCCGTACCTCGTGATGAAATACATCGAGGGCGAGACGCTGAAGGCCCGCCTGGCTCGCGGCGCGTTGACTATCGAAGAGGGCGTGCGGTTGGTCGAAGCGGTCGGCGCGGCGCTGGCCCACGCTCACAAACAGGGCATCCTCCACCGCGACATCAAACCGTCGAATGTCCTGCTCACGCCTGACTGCGGTATCTTCCTCGCCGATTTCGGGCTGGCGCGTATCGCCGCCGCCGGCGAGACGACGCTGTCGCAGGATATGATGGTGGGCACGCCGCAATACATTTCGCCCGAGCAGGCGCAGGGCATGAAAGACCTCGACGCCGGAACCGACATCTACTCCTTCGGCGTCGTGCTGTACGAACTCGTCGTGGGCCGCGTGCCGTTCAGCGCCGACACGCCCTTCTCGATCATTCACGACCACATCTATTCGCCGCTGCCGCCGCCGCGCTCCATAAACCTCAAAGTGCCGGAGTCGATGGAACGCGTTCTGCTCAAAGCTCTGGCGAAGAATCGCGAAGATCGTTACCGGGACGTGGCCTCGCTGGTTGCCGCGTTCCGCGAGGCCGCCGCCGAAGTGACACCGGGCGTTATGGCCGAAGCGCGCCCGGCGACGATTTCGCCCTCGGCCCGGACACCCGCCCCGCCGGTTGCGATGGCGACCGACGCGCCGTTCGCCGCGACTCTCCCGCCGAAAGCGGCCGAGGCAGAAAAGCCGGCGGAGGCAAGACCGAAGGCCGCGCCGAAAGAAAAATCGAAAGGGCGGCCGTGGTGGCAGTGGGCGCTCGTCGGCGTGGTCGGGCTGTGCGGCTGCTTATTCCTCCTGTTCGCCGCTCACCTCGTGAGGAATGCGGGGCAAGAAGCCACGCAAACCGCCCAAGCGTCAGCGGCCCTGACTGCATCGCCAGCCGGCGCCGGGCCGGTCGTAACTCCGCCGCCAGCGACACCGCTCTCGCCGACGTCCGTTCATCCCACAGCCGGCGTGACCGATCCCATCCACGCTGCCGAGGAGACGGTCGCGACGCATCCCGGCGATGCCGATGCGCATCTCGGTCTCGCGCAGGTGTACTACGAAGCCGGCCGGCTGGAAGACGCGAAGGCACAGTTCAAAGAAGCCGTTCGCCTGAGCAACAACAGGCCGGACGTCTACTTGCGTATGGCGGAGGGTCTGATGCGGGCAGACGATCCATTATTGGCTCTGGAATTGTTGGCGCCGGGCATTGCGGCCAACCCCGACAATCAGGCCTTGAAGGACACGGCTTCCGGGATAATGCTGCTGTCTGTGTCGCAGGACGGCGCGTTGGCCGTCTACGAAGACTACCAGAACCGATTCCCCGATTGGGCGATGCCCCACGTCGCGGCGTCAAATTACTATATTCAACACGGCAACTTGGTCCGCGCCGCGCGCGAACTTGAAACAGCGCGCAAATTGGATCCCGACAACCCGGCGATTCACTACACTCAGGGAAACTTGTACGAACGTCGCGGCGACGACGTCGCGGCGGTCGCGGAATACGAAAAGGTGCTCGCCGACCCGAATATTCCGGGGCCTTTGCGCGGACTGGCGCAGCAGCGCATTGACAAAATCCACGGGACACCTCTCCCGGCCGTCACGAAACTACCATGACTCGAATGCCCATCATCGCCGGTAATTGGAAAATGAATAAATCGCAGGAGGAGGCCGCCGCGCTGGCGCGGAGCCTCGCGCCGGAACTGAGATCGATCTCCGGTGTAGAGATCGTGCTGTGCCCGCCGTTCGTCGCGCTCCCGGCTGTGGGCGAAATCTTGAAGGGGACGACGATCGGCCTCGGCGCGCAGAACATGCATTGGGAGCGGGCCGGCGCGTTCACCGGCGAAGTCTCGCCGGCGATGCTGGCCGGTTGGTGCAGTCACGTCATTCTCGGCCATTCGGAGCGGCGGCAATACTTCGGCGAGACCGACGAGGGCGTCAATCGAAAAGTGAAGGCCGCGCTGGAACACGGTCTTACGCCGATAGTCTGTGTCGGAGAGACGTTGGCCGAATACGACGCGGGCCGTACTGCGGCGGTGGTGCGGCGGCAAGTCACGGCGGCCTACGCCGGAGTCTCAGCGGAAACCGCGGCGAAAACGGTGATCGCCTATGAACCGATTTGGGCTATCGGCAGCGGCCGCGCCTCGACCGGCCCGAACGCGAACTCCGTCATCGGTCTCCACATTCGCGGCGCTCTCTCCGATCTCTACGGCCTCACCGTCGCCGATACGATTCGCGTCCAATACGGCGGCAGTGTGACGCCGGCCAACATCGCCGAGTTCATGTCTCAGCCCGACATTGACGGCGCTCTGGTGGGCGGGGCGAGTTTGAAGACGGGGGATTTTGTGGAGATTGTGAGGACGGCGGCCACATAATTTCTGATTGCGGATTTCTGATTGCTGATTGGGGCGGCGGCCAATCAGAAATCAGCAATCAACAATCGGCAATAAACTCGATGACTCTCTTTTCCTCATGGCTGTGGCTCCTGATCACGCTGGGGCCGCTTTTGTTTTTGGTGCGGTGGGTTCACCGGCACGCGCAGGGGCTGGGCCTGCTCATCACACGCCACCCCGACCTCGCGCTCGTTCTCTACTCGCTCGTCTTTCTCCCCGGCAT
>JACQED010000091.1 GCA_016200785.1 Chloroflexota bacterium | reverse complement strand
GTTCACGGCGTGGCCGAGTGGACGGTGCTGGACGAACTCACCTTTGCCAAGTTCATGGCGTGGGACCTGAGCAGTTCATTCGACGACCTCTACCTGACGACGCTCACTGAAAGAATGGGCGCGGAGAAGGTCGCCGAGCTGTTTCCTTTCGACCGCCCGTATGAATCTTCGATTGCTCCCTCGTGGCCGCCCACAGGAACTCCGATCGGTCGCGGCCCTCACCCCCGGCCCCTCTCCCATGGGGAGACGGGAGTTGATCCTGCTATCCACGACATCCTTTCCCGCGCCGAATCTGCCGGGCAACTGCGTCATGCCGGCGATTGGCGCGGTTCGAACAACTGGGCCGTGAGCGGCGCGAGGACGGCCAGCGGCAAACCGCTCCTCGCCTCTGACCCCCACCTCGGTTATCAACTCCCCTCGCTCTGGTACGCCGCGCACATCGTCACGCCGACGCAGGACGTTTACGGCGTCACCCTCGTCGGTGTGCCCGCCGTCATCATCGGCCACACGCGCAACATCGCGTGGGGCCTCACCAACACGCAGGCCGACGTGATTGATTTCTTCGCCGAGAAGATCAATCCCGACAATGCGAATCAATACTGGCACGATGGCGCGTGGCAAGACGTCGAGACGGTGGACGAAGCGATCAACGTGCGCGGCGGCGCGGCTGTCCATCACCCGGTTCGCATCACGGCGCATGGGCCGATCCTCACTCAGCACGGCGTCACGGTTGCGATGCAGTGGACAGGCTCCGGCCCGACATTCGAAGCCCGCGCATTGTTCAATCTCAACCATGCTGAGAACTACGATCAATTTGTCGAGGCCGTTCGCGACTTTCAAGCCCCGGCGCAAAATTTCGCTTACGCCGACACTGCCGGGAACATTGCCATTTGGTCGGCGGGCAAGTTTCCGATCCGCAAAAGCGGCGACGGGCGCACGGTCGCCGACGGCGCGACGGGTGAACGGGATTGGGTTGGCTTCGTCCCGCTCGAGGCAGTTCCCCACGCGATCAATCCCGAGCGCGGCTACCTCCTTTCGGCCAACCAGCGCCCCGCGCCGGCCAACTATCCATACGCTCTGGGTTGGCAATGGGATCCATCGTATCGGGCGCGCAGAATCGAGCAGACGCTTTCGGCGGGGCACGCGCTCACCGTCGCTGATATGCAGGCCCTTCAATTCGACTCGAAAGACACGCTGGCCGAGTCGCTTCTGCCGGTGATGTTGCCGGTCATCGCGCCCGATGTTGCGCGCAGTTACGGCGGCCCCTCAAGTTCGGCGCTCACCGAACTTACGAAGTGGGATTACCGCATGGCGACCGACTCGATTGCCGCGACGATCTGGGCGCGATGGGCCGAAACGTTCCGGCGCATGACGTGGGCCGACGAGTGGAAAGCCGCCGGCTTCGAGTTCGACGCCGAGGGCAAGATGCTGAAAGACTGGGGCGCGTGGGGCTTCAACGGCGACAACGAGTATCAGCCGCCGCTCGAATTGTGGGAATGGATGGTCAGGGAGAAACCGGACTCGCCGTTCTTCGACGACGCTTCGACTCCGGGCAAAGTGGAGATGCGCGACGATCTCGTCCGGGCCAGTTTCGCCGCCGCCATCGATTCGCTTGTGGCCGGCTACGGCTCGGACACGGCGAGTTGGCGTTGGGGCGATCATCACAAATTGGAGATCAAGCATTTGCTCGACGTGGGCGTTCTCAATCGCGGCGGTCAGCCGATCCCCGGCGATGGGAACAGCCCGAACGGTCAGAGCAGCGGGCCGACGAGTGGCGGCGGGCCGAGTTGGAGAATGGTCGTCGACCTCGGAAACATCGCCAATTCATTCGGCGTGTATCCCGGCGGTCAGAGCGGCTCGCCTCTGCGCCCGCACTACGACGACATGATCGGCCTTTGGGTGGAGGGCAAGTACATTCCGATGTATTTTCCGGCGAAGCCCGAAGACATGGATCGTTCGACGGTCGAGAGCATCATCACATTCGAACACGATCGAGGCCAATAATGAAATCGTTCCTCATTGGCTTGGGAGCTGTGCTCGTCGCCGCCTTTGCGTTTGAGCTGGCCGGTGTGTGGTGGGCGATGCCGATTGCCGGCGCGATCGGAGGCTATTGGACAAAGAAAGGCGGACAGGGATTCCTTGTCGGCGCGCTCGGCGTCACGATAGTCTGGGGACTCTTTCTCGCCGCCTTTGCCGTGATCTCGCCGCTTGGCGCGTTGTTGCGACTCTTCGCCGGCGTCGTCGAACTCGGCGACTCGCTGGCCTTCGTGCCGGTCGCGCTGGCGCTGATGATCGCGTTCTTATTGGGAGGATTGGGAGGGGTGACGGGGGCGCTTATCTCCCAAATAGAGGCCCGAGGAATTTTTCGCCATTGAAATGGATCAGGTGATCGGGCATCTCCTCTATCCAGACTTCGGTTTCCCAGGCGATATCTGCCAGATGTGATTTGAATTCCTTCAGATCGGGGAACGCGCTGATGTAGATTCGCTCAACGGGGCTGTCGGCCAGAATCTTCTCTAATTCCTTTCGGCGCTTGGGAGACACCGGCCCGTGAGACGTTACCGCCTCGATCAGGTACAGCCACTTCTTGCGAGGTGAATAGAGAATCACATCGGGGAGTTTGTTGTGCTTATCAGCCGGGAAACCTACTCTCGGTAGACCAGCCTGATCCACAATGAGCATTTTGTTCGCCGTGTCGCCCAGATAGAGTAGTTTAGAGTTGGGAGCAAAACGCGGCGCGAATTGCTCGACGACTGCGACTTGAAGGCGATTGTGCCGCCCGGGCGAGAGGCGATATTCTCTCCCGGCGGTGTCTTTCAACGGGATCAGGCGTTGTTGTTTGCGTTGCTGGTACATCTCCAAGAGTGTGCCGTGTTCCGCCTTGAACCGTTCTAATGCTCTCGTGCCTCGCTCAGTACCGTAGAGTTGCAGAACGGGCAGGGCGGCTTCGGACAAAGCATAGTGCGTCCGGGGACTGTTGGTGGAT
>JACQED010000090.1 GCA_016200785.1 Chloroflexota bacterium | reverse complement strand
CGTGATGTCGCCGCGCAGATGATCGTGAACGGTCGTGCTGCCTTCCTTCGGCGTCTTGAAGCGAATCACGTGCGGCTCTGCCTCGCGGCGCGCGGCGGCGTCGGCGGGCGGGACGGCGCGGCACGTGCCGTCGTAGTGCGGTTGCTGTCTCAACTTCTGGTGAGATTCGCGCACGTGCTGGAGGCGCTGGGGCGTGCAGAAGCAGGCATAAGCGTGGCCGGAAGCGATGAGTTGCTCGGCGTGTTCTTGATAGATCGCCCTGCGCGCTAACTGGTTGTACGGCGCGTGCGGCCCGCCCACCTCCGGCCCTTCGTCCCAGCGAATGCCGAGCCAGGCCAGGGCTTCCATGATCTCGGCCTGATACTTCGGATCGCTGCGCTTCCGGCCCTTCGTCCCAGCGAATGCCGAGCCAGGCCAGGGCTTCCATGATCTCGGCCTGATACTTCGGATCGCTGCGCTTCTGATCGGTGTCCTCAATGCGAAGAATGAACTGGCCGCCGGTCTGCCGGGCGAGCAGAAAGTTGTACAGCGCGGTGCGCGCGCCGCCGATGTGAAACGAGCCGGTGGGGGAGGGGGCGAAACGGACGCGGACAGGATTCATGATTCAAGATTCAAGATGCAGGATGCAGAATACAAGTGGAGGTTACTGGTCGCTCTGGTGGCTTTGGATGACGCTTTCGCGGAAGTTGTAGAGCATTCTGCCGAGCTTCTGGTACTCACCGTAAAAGTAGTCAAAGCGTTCGACTCTCAGCGAGCCGGCGTCCAGGAGCATTTGCAGGTGGGCCTTGGTCTCATCGCACTCTGCGTTGGCTTTCGTCAGCCGGTAAACGAACTCGGCCTTGTAGCGGCGCATTCCGAAACCTTCGACGAAGTTGGCAACGATGGATTTCGACGATCTCCGAATCTGGCTGGCTTCCTCGAACTGCTCGTTCTTCGGAAGTTCCGCGTACGTCATCTTGTGTACTTCCCCCGCGAGCCGCCTCGCCAGTTTGTAGATTTCGGTGTCTTCGTACGACATCGGCCTGGCAGCAGTCGGCTTGCCCATAAACACCTCCCAAATGTGAATTGCACCCTGCACCCTGCACCCTGCATCCTGCATCTTGCATCTTGCATCTTGCATCTTGCATCTTGTCAGAACTCTATCTGCTTATGCCTCAGCACCACGCTCTCCACGAGGCCAATGGCGATCATAAAGGTCATCAAGTTACTGCCGCCGTAACTGATGAAGGGCAGGGGCAGCCCGGCGACGGGCAGAAGGTTGAGGTTCATGCCGACGTTGAACGCGGCCTGATAGAAAATCATCGTCGCGATGCCGTAGCACAGGAACGCGCCGAACGGGTCACGGGCCATGCGCGCCGCGCGCACGATGCGGTAGATGACGAAGAACATGACGGCGATCAGGATCACCGAGCCGATGAACCCGAATTGCGCGGCGACGGTCGAGAAGATGAAGTCGGTGTGGCGCACGCGCAGGAAGCGCAGTGTCACCTGGCTGGCGTGGCCGTAGCCCTGCCCGAACCACCCGCCCGATCCGACGCTGATGAGCGCCTGATCGACGTTGTACTTCGCCCCAGGATCGAAGTCGGGATGGATGAACTGGAAGATGCGTTTCTGCATGTAATCCTGCATGAAGGGCCACAGCCCGAGCGGCAGAAGCAGGCCGACGATCGCGAACACGCCGATGTGTTTCAGCTTGAGTCCGGCTGCCCACACCATCGCGAACCAAATCACCACGAACAAGATGGCCGTGCTCAGATCGGGCTGAAGGAAAACCAGCGCCGCCGGCACGCCGGCGTAGAGCATCGAATAGATGACCCACTTGAACTGGCCGATCTCTTCACGGTAGGTTTCCAGAAATCGGGCGAGGGCGAGGATGATCAGAATCTTGCCGGTCTCGGACGGCTGGAGTTCGACGATGCCGAGGCTGAACCAGCGCGCCGCGCCGTGCCGGACGAGGCCGATGGCGAAGAGCGCCGCCAGCAGGACGATCAGGATGGCATAGCCCGCGGGCGCGAGACTGTTCCAGGTGCGGTAGTCCAGCCACGTAAGCCCGAAGACGACGACCAGACCGATGGCCGCGTAAATGATCTGGCGCGGCACGAGTTCTTTCAGGCTCTCCACCTCGAACGTCGCCGAGCGGATGATCGCCACGCCGAAGATGACGAGGAGGAGCACCGCGCCCAGCAGGAGAAAATCAAAGTGCCGCCAGAGTTTTACGTTGGTCATCGTCCGATGCGCGACACGAGATAATCTTCAATCGAGACAAAATCAAGCCCCGAGTTCAACAGCGTGTAGATCGCGTCCTCGGCGGTCATGACGATCGCGTCGCCGTGCAGGTTGAAACTCGTATTGAGCACCGCGCCGATGCCCGTGAGAGCCTCGAACTCGCTCAGGAGTCTATGATAAGCCGGATTCCACTCTTGGCGCACCAACTGCGGACGGCACGTCAGGTCGGAAGGGTGCAGGCCGGCGATGACTTCTTTGCGGGCGAGCGGCGTGCTCTCGAAGGCGACGATCATGTACGGCGCGTCGTAGTCGCGGGCGTCAATGATATAGTCGCTGCGCCGCTCCCACAAGATCGACGGCGCGAAGGGCATCCAGAAGTCGCGCATCTTGATGGCCGTGTTGATCCGGCGCACGACTTCCAGCCGATCCGGCGATGCCACAATCGAACGGTTGCCCAGCGCCCGCGCGCCCCATTCCATGCGCCCGCGCACGCGCCCGATGATCTTGCCCTCGGCCATCAACTCGGCCGTGCGCCTCTCAATGTCCGCGCATTTCTCGAATTGGATTTCTCCTCTGTGTTTTTCCAGCGCCGCCGTGATTTCATTTTCGGTCACCTGCCAGCCGAAGTAGAGAGGGCCGAGCGGCTCGATCCGGCCTTCGACTCCTTTGGCCTGGGCCGCGTCGAGATAGGCCTTGTACGCCGCGCCCAGCGCGATGGACTCGTCGCCGCAACTCGGCAGGAAGTAAATCTCTCCCACTTCTGGACGATCCAGCAAAAGCATATTGAACTTGACGTTCATGAACGAGCCGCCGCCGGCAGCCACACGGTGGATGCCCGTCTTCTCGATCCAGTTCAGGATGAACTGCATGAACAGTTCTTCGAAAATCTGCTGAGTGGCGGCGGCCACGCCGTCGAAGCGGATCAGGAACAAGTCTTGCTGCAACTTCCTGATCATCGAATTGCCCCAACTGCGCGAATGGTTCACGAAGGAGAGGCCGTCGTCTGAAAGTGAGAAGTAACCCTTCAGCGCCTCGTACGCCAGTTTCCTGTCCCGGTCAGGCGCATACGGGGCGAGGCCCATCACTTTGTACTCGTGCTCCAGCGGCTTCATGCCGAGATACTGAGTCACGCGCGAGTAGAACATGCCGAGGGAGTGGTAACTGTGGATCGTCGCGATGCGCTCGACGTGATAGCCCCGGCCAATTGAGATTGAGGCCGATAAGCCGTCGCCCGAGCCGTCGGCCGTGATGAGGAGGGTCTCGCCTGGCAGGTGCTGATACCCCGACGAGAAATAAGCCGAGTACGCGTGCGCTTCGTGGTGCTCGACCGGCTGGACGTCGCCGGGTTCACGTTTCAGTTTCTGGAGAATCTCCGTCGAAGTCTCGTATCTGCGCCGCCGCCTCGACTTTGCGCTGAGATAGATCTTCGTCAGCGCCGGGGACGACAGTACCGACGCGGGCAGGAGGCGCGTCATTAACGGGAATAGTTGATGGCGGCCCTTCTTGTACGCCGATATTCCTGAGATCGGTTCGTTGATGCCGACGATGCTGATGGCGTTCAGGCATTCGGGCGAGATCTGCGCGTCCTTCAGAATCCAGTCCACTGTCTTCACCGGCGGTCCGCCGTAGTTTTTGATGCGGTTGAATCGTTCCTCGCTGGCCATGGCTCTCACTTGGCCGTCTTCCACAAGGCAAGCGGTGCTGGCGTGACCGTCG
>JACQED010000106.1 GCA_016200785.1 Chloroflexota bacterium | reverse complement strand
TCATGGCGCATTCACGTCGAAAGTCGGCGTGATCGTGATCGTGGGCAGGGCTGGCAGGGTTCGCGTTGCTACGCGGAACGGCGTACGCGTTGGCAAGCGCGTTGCCGTCGGTGTGTTTGTCGGCGTGTTCGTCACCGTCGGTGTGTTGGTCGGCGCGCGCGTCGCCGTCGCCGTGCGGGTCGGCGAAGGCGTGCGCGTCGGTGTCGGCGTGCGCGTTGGTATCGGCGTGCGCGTCGGAGTCTTGGTCACCGTTGGCGTGGTCGAAGCCGTTTGCGTCGGCGTCGGCGAGAGGAAGGGCGTTGGCGTGCTGAGCAGATTCAACGGGAAGACTTCGCGCATCGCGGCATACCAGTCAAGTCCGCCAGTGTTGATGAATTCCCAGTACAGCACGCCGGGGTAGAACGAGCGCCAGTTGTCGGTAGCGGGCACGCGTTGCCAGCCGAAGTCGGCGGCGAGTTGTGTGAAGTCCACGAAGTAGCCCGGCGGGATGTCGGTCTTGTATCGGCCGCCGGCGTCGTAGGCGACCGGGTCGCCGGCGAAGCGCGGTTGAAAGTCCCACGGCAGGCGGCGCAATGGCTCGCCCTGACTCCCATCTTGCTGGCGGACGCGGACGAATGTGCGCCAGAATGTCTGCTGGCCGGCGTCCTCGCGTTCGATAATCACCCAGCCGGCGAGCACCGGCGCTTGCACGATGTCGAACGCGCGGCCGGCCTTGTGCCAGTCGTTGGGATCGAGGCCAGGCTCAACCGGACTCTTGAGATCGACGCTCGCATTGTCGAGCGAGGCGAGGAAATCCCAGCCGGTCTCGGCGATCATGCGCTGGCGCAGGCCGGCGAACGATTCGTCCACGCGGTCGCTCAGCCTGGGCATCGGCGCTTCCACATCGGACAATGCGACGAGCGAGTACGGAGGGCCGGAAGCGGCGGTCGGCGTCACAACTTCCTTCCAGAGGGGCGCGTTAACCGCCAGCGAGGCGGCGGCGATGGTTCCTTGCAGAGTTGTGGGCAGAGCGACCGATGTCCAGGTCGGGCTGTCAATCGGGCCGGGCATTGGGATCGCGGCGGGCGCGACGCCGGGATTGCCGAGGTTCGTCGCGGCGATGAAGCCGTGCGCCTGTTGGGACGGCTGTTCAACCGCCGCCCCGGTGACGGCGATGATGCTGCCGCCCGCCGGCCCCCACGTGGGTTTGCGGCCCTGGGCCCGCAGGGTCGGCGCGGCGGCGGGATCGTCTGCCGGGATAGTGTAGATCAGGTCGAGGCCTGAACTCGCCCCGTGGAAAGCGATCAGTTTTCCGTCCGGGCTGTACGTTGGATCGTCCTCCTGAACGTCACGCGAGTGGGTGAGGTCGATCGCTTTGTCTTCCGAGATGTCGTCGAGGCTGATCGTGAAAATGTCGAGACTGCCGTCGCGAACGGAAACCCACGCGATGTGCCGGCCATCGGGCGACCAGCTCGGGGCGAAGTCGGCTGTCGGATTATACGTAATGCGGATCGGTTTCTGCCCGCCGGTGACGTTCAGGATGTAGATGTCGAAGTTGTTGTTCACGTAGGCTTCGTACGCCACCCACAGCCCGTCGGGCGACCACGAGGGGTTGGCTTCGTAGTCGCGCGTCGCGGTCAGGCGCGTCACCTGGCCGGTGCTCATGTCGAGCGCGTACAAGTCCCACTGGCCGTCGCGATGGGAGGCAAAGGCGAGATGTGTGCCGTCGGGCGAGAAGGCCGGGTCGCGATCGTCCCACTGGCCTGCGCTCAGTCGCACCGGCCCGCGCCCGTCGAGGCGCGCGGCCCACAGGTTCGAGTGTCCGTCGGCGCGCAGGCTGAAGGCAATCGTGCCGCCGGTCGAGAATGGATCGGGCGGAGCGGTGGGCGAGGGGCCGGGGGTGGCCGTCTGGATGAAGATTTGCAGAGTCGATTCGGCGGCGACCGTCACGCCCGGCGGCGGCGGCGTGGCCGTGATAACGATGGCGACCGGCGAGGCGGGGCCGCCCTGCAATGTCGCCAGGCCGGGAATGAACACGGCGCCCGCGACGATGAGCGTAGCGAATAGTGCGAGGTTGACGAGGAATAGAAGTACGATGAACGGGATCTGTCTGCGGTTGACACGGAAGATGAGCGTGTCGGGCGGTGGTGGAGCGCCACGACTCACGACATCCGCCAGTGAGGCGGCGCTCACGCCCGCAGTCGAGGCCACGCCGGCGACAGCGTCCGCCGGAGCGTACCTGGGTATTTGCTTGAATCCGGATGGGGCGGTGGGCGGAAAGTAGGCTCGTCGGACGCGGCCTGCCAGGCGACCCAGCCGGCTGCCGACGCGAACAATGCGTGAGAGCATGGGGGGAAACTATAGCATGAGTGACGGCGAGAGGCAAATGACGTGGGGCGTGTGACGAGTGGCGAGTGACGTGTTCGTCATCCCCCACCCGTCACGTCTCAATCGTCACACTCTCAATGCCTGCCACTTGCCGGCTCTGAATCTCAACCAGAAGAAGAGAGCGCGACTGCCGAAGTCGGCGCTGAAGGCCAGCCATGCGCCGATCAGCCCAAGGCCGAACACGATGCCCAGCAGATAGGCCAGCACGAGACGCAATCCCCAGATCGAGGCAATCGTGATGACCATCGTGGCCCGTGTGTCGCCTGCGCCGCGGAGCGCGCCGGAGAAGACGAAGGCCGTGGCCAGCAAAGGTTGAGCCAGCGCGGATATTCTCAGGACGGGGATGCCGGCGGCGATGACGGCCGCGTCGTCGGTGAAGAGGCGCAGGATCGCGCCGTCGAAGGCGAAGATCAGCCCGCCCAGTATCGTCATCACCGCCAGCGCCAAAGCCCACGACGTTTTGACAACCGAGCGGGCGCGGTCGGGCCGGCGCGCGCCGAGTTCTTGACCCACGAGCGTTGTCGCCGCGACGCTGAAGCCCCACCCCGGCAGGTACGACAACGACGACAGCCGGATGGTGATCTGGTGCGCGGCGTAGGCCTCGGTGCCGAAACGCGTGACGATGCCGGCCATGTTGAGCAGAGCGAGTTGCAACAGCATCTGCTCAGCCCCGGCCGGCAGACCGACGCTTAAGACACGCCGGATGCGGGTCAGGTCAGGACGCAGTAGACTCGAGATCGCGGCGATCGCGCCGGCGTTCCCCCGGCGCGCACCTCCAGCGCGGCTACGCAGCTCGCGCAGGTGCGTCGCTCTCAACCCCCTGGCGAGTCTGATCCCCGCCCTCCCGCGCAGGAGCATCGCGAGAATGAGAATCCCTCCGGCGATCTGCCCGGCGCTCGCGCCGATGCCCGTGCCGACCACTCCCAGTTTCGGCAGACCGAAGAACCCGCGAGTGAGGCTCAAGGCCAGAGTAATGTTCACGATGTTGACGAGAGTCATTACCCACAATGAGGCGCGCATATCGCCCGCGCCGCGCAGGATCGCGCCGCCGACCAACACCAATCCGATGAAAATAAACGACGGTGCCACGATGCGGAGCCACGTCGATCCGAGCCTCACGACTTCTTCTTCCGCGCCCAGGGCGCGAATGATCGGCGCGGCGAAGGCGAAGACGAGCGCCGAGACGATCGCGCCGAGCGCGAGGCCGATCAGCACGGATTGCTCTGCGAGCGCGTTCGCTTCTTTCTCGTCCCGCGCGCCGATACTGCGGGCCACGAGCGCCGTGGCCCCCACGCCGACCGCGCTGAACAGCGCCGTCGAAAGATTCAACACTTGACCGCCCAGTCCGACGCCCGCGATGGCCTGCGCCCCGAGGTGGCCGACGATGTACGTGTCTACCAGGCCGACCATGGTGAGAAGGGTTTGCTCCAGCACAGAGGGCCAGGCCAGCGCCAACACGCGGCGCGGCGCGGTCGTCGGCGCAAAGCGCATCAGCATCAACGCAAAAAATCCCGGCCCGCGGCTCACCGCGCTCCGGGTGATCGATTCTTCCCAACTGCCCGCGCTGATCTCCAGCGGCTCGGGCAGGCCCTTGTTATCAGCCATGCGTCCCGTATCCGGGTGACGGGTGCCGAGTGGCGTCTGGCGCGCCTCGCCCGTCACCGGTCACCCCCCACCGGATAAGAATCCCAATTGAACCAACCCCAGCAGTATCGCCGCAGCACAGGCAATGCATTCGATCTGACCGCTCTGCACCAGGGCCAGCGCTTCGGGCGGAGTGGCCGAGAGCGGGGCGAGGGCCTCGGATGGATCGAGGTCCAGATCGCCAACCCGTCGCAGGCCGCGGGCCAAAAAGAAATGACAGCGCGTCGGCCCGCGATTGGAGTCGAGCGCGAAACTCCCCAGCGGCATCCACTCGTCGGCGGCGCACCCCGTCTCTTCGCGGAGTTCGCGCTTCGCGCATTCGAGCGGCGGCTCGTCGGGCGAATCGAGATATCCTGCGGGCAATTCAATCGCCTCGTGACCGAGGCCGTGCTTGTATTGCTTCACCAGCAGTATGCGCTCGTCGGACGTCAACGCGACGACCATGCTGTATTCGCGCGTGGGCGCGACGACGTAATCCGAAAGGATCGTGCCGTTCGGCAGCCGGACTTCCTGCGTTGTCACCGTGAGCCAGGGCGAGAGGTCAAGCAGTTGGCGCGAGGAAAGGACTTCCCACATCAGTTTCCCAACAAGCCTTTGATCGCAGAATCATCCATAGCCACAGTATACGGCCAAGCGGATAGATCGCCAAATTGCGTCCGACGCGCAAAAAAAGCCGTCTTCCCTTTCTTAGAGAAGACGGCCGTATGCCGAGACTCGTGCGGTTGCCGACTTCTACGGTTGCGGCCCCCCGTTGCCCTGACCGTTGCCGTTGTTGCCGTCGCCGTGGTGGCCGTGGTCGTCATCGCCGTGGTCGTTATCGCCGTGATGACCGTTGTTGCCGTCGCCGTGGTTGCCTCGATCGCCACCGCCGCCTGCGCCTCCGCCGGTATCGCCACTGCCACCGCTTCCGCCGCTACTGTCGGTCGTGGTTCCGCCGGTGCTTGTGCTCCCGCCGCTACTATCGGTCGTGGTTCCGCCGGTGCTTGCGCTCCCGCCGCTACTGTCGGTCGTGCTGCTCCCGATGCTTGCGCTCCCGCCGCTACTATCTGTCGTGCTGCCCCCGGTGCTTACGCTGCTGTCGGTGCTGCTACTGCCACTGTCGGTGGTGACAACATCACTGCTGCTGTTATCCACCGTCGGCGGGGGAGAAGCCAGAACCACTTCGGAAGGCTTGACTTGCGGGCGAGGCTGAGACACCGGGTGAGATTGCGGCGATGGGTTCGGTTCGGGCGCGTCGGGCGGCTCCGGCACGTCACCCGGCTCAAGTTTGTGTTTCGGCGCGTTCGAGCCTTCGTTTGTGATTTCCGTCTGACCACCGCCGCTGACGGGGATCGCGCCTGTATCGGAAGACAGGGCCAGATTCGCGGTTGGGTTCAATGGCTGGATGAGCTGGTTGATCGCCTGAATGACTTGCGTCTCAAGCGTCATCGCGCCGTTGGCGGCATCGGCCTGCTGACGCGCTCGGTCTTCGTTCAAGGCCTCGTTCACCAAAGCCGGATCGAGAGGCCGGAACGCTGGCGCGCCGGGCGCGTCGGCCTCATAGTCCGCCACGCCGGCGTTGGTGGAGGCAAAGGCGAGCGACGCGACGTCGGGCAGAGCAAACGCCAGCGCCGTCGAGGCGTTGATGACGCCGAGAGCGGCGAGGATGCCAAAGATGATCGTGACGATCCAGATGATTGCTTCTTTACTGAGTCTCATAACGCGGCTTCCAGCGGCAACCGAAGGATGGGACACGGAAGAACACGGATTTCACGGATTCGGCTCATCCGTGTTCATCCGCGAATGGCCGGGCTTGGCGTATCGCCGGCCACGGCGACAGATACCTTCGACTCGATATAGGACACGGGCTGTGAAACCGGTTGACTACGCCTGCTCGCGAACGGGCGCAGGCGATCCAATTCGGCATCGGTCAATCCGTACTCGCGGCGCAGCGTCGCGGAGGCGGAGTCGATGTGCTCCGCCGCGAGATCGATCCAGTGTTGCACGCCGCTCGCCGTCATGTTCTTGGTGAGCGCGGCGGTGGACACGCTGTAGCCCTTGCAATAGATCAGCAGTGCTTCCAGCACATTGCGCCGCGAGGCAGGATCGAGTTTGAGCCAATCTTCTTCCTCGGCCTCGTCCGGAAAGATGCCGAAGACGCCGTAGATGCGCACCAGAGTCTTTTTGCCTTTCAACGCCACCTGCCCGTGATCGACCAGCCTGAGGCGGACGTCTTTGCCCAGCGCATTCAGCGTCGCCTCGGTGATCATAATCTGGCTTTCGACATATTCCTTCGTGGTGCCTTCCACCCGCGAGGCAATGTTCACCGTGTCGCCGATGACCGTGTACTCGAAGCGTTCCTCCGACCCGACGTTGCCGGTGATCACCTCGCCCGTGTTGATGCCGATGCCCATGCGCACCAACTGCCGCCCGAGATCGACGCGCCGCGCGTTGTACTCGGCCAGCCGGGCGCGGATCATGAGCGCGGCGCGAACGGCCTGCCAGGCCGACTCAGCCGGCGGCGCGCTCACCGGCGCGCCGAAGATCGCCAGGGTGCTGTCGCCGCCGAATTTGTTGACCAGCCCGCCGACCTCGCGAATCGGCTGGGTGATGACTCCGAAATACTGATTGAGGAAATTGACGACCTCTTGCGGGGTGAAGTGCTCCGACAAGGTGGTAAAATCGCGGATGTCGGTGAATAAGACGGTGACGATTTTCGATTCGCCGCCGAGGCCGACGTCGCCCGTCAGCAGCGCCTCACGCACCTCTTCGGAGACAATGCGGCCAAACAGATCGCGCATGAACTCGCGTTGGCGCAGGTCCACCACCATGCGGTTGAAGCGCGTGGCGAGCAGGCCCAGCTCGTCGCGGGCGCGCTCCCTCACTTTGACGTCGAGGTGCCCCTGCGCCACCTGCGACGACGCGCTCACCAATTCGAACACTGGGATGGCGACGATTTGCGCGACGATTACGCCCAGACCGATGACGGCGAGCACGGCCACGGTGAACCAGCCCGCGACTTCGACCGGGCCCAGGCCCTGGATCTCGGTCACGAGCGAACGAGGCAGAGCCAGGCCGATGATCCAGCCCGACGGCCGGCCGCGCAGGATCAGCGGCCCCAGCGCTTCGTTGTACTCGTGGGATCCGAGGCGAAGCAATTGATTCTGCAACCGGCTCTTGCCGCCCGCCGTGACGGCCGCCACCGCTTGGGGGGCGAGGCCCGGCACGGGAAGGCTTTGGCCGAACGTCGTCGCGGCGACCTGACCGTCGGGCCGGAAGATGGTCACGTTGGCGAGCGAACTGCCGGTCAGTTGCGCGGCCAGCTCGTTCGCCGGTCGGCCGACGAGCGCCACGCCGACGAGTTGATCGCCTTTCTTGATCGGGCCGGCGGTGTATAGGACCGCGCCCCACGGCGCATCTATCACGCCCGCGAACTTATCGCCCAGATTGTCGCTCTCGCCCGCCAGCACGCGCTTCACCGATTCCCAGTTGGTGAATTGGGTCACCTCGCCGGAGGCGAACCCGTCAGTCGTGGCGCGCAGACTATACACCGGCTGGCCGGCGGCATCGAGAACGTGTACGAAAGCGATACGCGAGTTGGCGGCGATGGGACGAATGAGCGTGTCGAGCGCCTTTGTGTCACGAAGGAGAACTGCCTCGGCCACGCCGTCGGTGCGAGCGATCGCGCGCTCGTCGGTCAACTGATCGCCTTCGGCCTGAAACATCGCTTCGCTGGCGGCGGCAAAACCGTCCACCAGTTGATCGTTGAAGCGGCCTTGAATTGTCTTCGCGAATGAGTTGCCGACCAGCCACGTTGCCAGGCCTGCAAGCAGGATAGCCACGATCAGGTACGGAATCGTTATTTTGAATCGCAGAGGAATGGAGAGTATCGCGGACAGCACGCGCGGGAGCGATCGGGATTTGCTATCGCCGGTCATTTGACCTCCGGGGGCGGCTTAATATGAAACGTGGTTTCAGCGGTTACCGGTGCAGGCCCTTCGGGGTAAGACAAAGTGGCACGGAGGGTGTGCAGTCCTCTCGGCTCCGGCCCGCGCAAGTGCAGTGTAAGCTCGAACTCGTGATCCATCGTCTCGATCACGCTCATCGTCCCGACCGAATCGCCCACGGGATCGAGCGCTTCGAATTCGAGATTGGGTCGTTCCTGAAACGGCGTGACGGCGATGTCGAGCCGCACGCGGCGTCCGTCGGGGTAAGGACGAGCCGCCAATCTGCGGATGCGGACTTCCTCCTTCGGAACGGGCACATCTTGAGGGTCGGCAAATTCCAAGAATTCGGACACGACTCGGATTATAGTATGCTTTCGGCTATAATTGCAATAGAGTATTTGGGTGCCGTCGGTTAGTATTCCGTTGGAAAGCACTGCCCGTCTGCGATGCATCGCGGAGGCCCTATGCCAAATCCACCTCGCTTCGAAACGCTCGCTATTCATGCTGGCCAGCCGCCCGATTCGGCGACCGGCGCGGTGATGACGCCTATCTATCAAACCTCCACATATGTGCAGGTAGCCGTCGGCCAGCACAAGGGCTACGAGTATTCGCGCACCGGCAACCCGACGCGCCGCGCCCTTGAAGATTGCCTGGCCGCGCTGGAGGGCGGGCGGTTCGGGCTGGCGTTTTCCAGCGGCATGGCCGCGATCGACACCGTCCTGCGGCTCGTCGCCTCGGGCGAGCACGTCGTCGCCGGCGACGATGTTTATGGCGGCACGTTCCGGTTGTTCGACAAGGTTCTCAAAGGCTACGGGATCGAGTTCAACTATGCCGATACCGCCGACCTCGACGCTGTGCATTCCGCGCTCAGGCCGAACACTCGGCTCATCTGGGTGGAGACGCCGACCAACCCGTACCTCAATCTCTGCGATTTGCGCGCGTTGGCCGACATGGCGCGCGCCCACGCGTCGCGGCCCTGGCTGGGAGTGGACAACACATTTGCCACGCCTTATCTTCAACAACCCCTCGCCCTCGGCGCGGATATTGTCGCGCACTCGACGACGAAGTATCTCGGCGGACACTCGGACGTGGTCGGCGGCGCCGTCGTCGTGAACGATGAGGCGATATCGGAGCGCCTGCATTTCTTGCAGAACGCGATCGGCGCGGTGCCGGGGCCGATGGATTGCTGGCTGGTTCTGCGCGGGATCAAGACTCTGCCACTGCGAATGGATCGCCACGGGGAGAACGCGATGATCGTCGCGCAATTCCTCGCCGACCATCCAAACGTCGAGCGCGTGATGTATCCCGGTTTGCCCGATCATCCTCAGCACGCGTTGGCGACTCGGCAGATGCGAAACTATGGCGGGATGATCTCGTTCGTCGTCAAGGGCGACGAGGCGGCGGCGCGCAGAGTAGTCGAGAGCACGAAGATATTCCAACTGGCCGAGTCGCTTGGCGGGATCGAGTCGCTCATCGAACTCCCGGCGGCGATGACGCACGCCTCGGTCGCCGGATCGGCGCTCGCCGTGGAGCCGGCGTTGATCCGATTATCCGTGGGGTTAGAGCACAAAGACGATTTGATTGACGATTTGAGGCGCGCGATAGGGTAGACACGTAAGCAGGTAGAAGTGAAGTTCTTGACGGGGATGTGGAGAGTTGATTGAGCCGTTGACAAAGTGACGACAAACGCGGACAATTGGCGAATGCGACGCCTGAAGATCCTGGTCGCCGACGACGAGTCGATCATTCGCCTGGGCCTGCGGACGATGCTCGCGGAACTGGGTCACGAGGTCATGCTCGCCGCCAACGGGCGCGAGGCCTTGCAGTTGACGCGCACGGCCGACCCCGACCTTGCCCTGCTCGACATCAACATGCCGCTCACCGATGGGCTGGAGGCGGCGCGCGCGATCGGCCGCAAACATCCGATGCCCATCTTGATCCTGACAGCCTACAGCCAGCAGGATTTGATCGAGCGCGCGGCGCAACTGCCGATACAGGGTTATCTGGTGAAGCCGGTGAACGAAAAGGAGTTGGCGGCCGCCATCGAAGTGGCGATGGCTCGCTTCGAGGAGAGTCAGGCGGCGGCGCGTGAGGTGGCCGAATTGCGCCAGGACCTTGACACGCGCAAAGTCGTCGATCGCGCCAAGGGAGTGTTAATCGAGAGCGGGATGAGCGAGGAGGAGGCTTACCGGGCCGTGCAGCGCCGCGCGAGATCGGCGCGCCTCAGCATGAGAGAGGCAGCGGAGACGATACTCAAAGAATCTGTAAGCGGATGAATACCGGATTAGCGATCAGGCCCGAATCCATCCGCTACCTATCCGCCGGCCGATCCCATTCGCCGTCTTACCTTGAGAATGTGCGCGGTGTGATCTCTCTCGTGCCAGATGGCGCGGCGGATTGCTTTGCGCGGCGACCACAATTCCCCTTGCTTTGCGACAATCCGGGTCACGCCGGCGAGTTTCGGCAGTTCCGCGTTCAAATGCGCGCGCGATTTTTCGAGGCGGGCGAACGGTTCCTCGGGCAGTGCCTCGCGCGGGAAGGCGGCGCCGATGCCCTCGAGATACCACCGCTCAGCACTGCCTACGTGCTGAAGGATGCCGTTCAACGGCCACTTCTCGCCGCTGAACTCCCTGGAGAGATCGGCCTCCGTGAGACCGGCGACAGCCGCGAGCAGGTCGGCGCGCGTCCACTCGAGGAGTCGAAGGATTGCGGCGATCTCGTCGGAGGATAACGGCGGCGCGTCGAAGGCGAAAAAGGCGTTGACTTCGTAGTCGGGCGGCGCGATCCATTCGCGGTGGATTTCGTCCACCTCGATCGCAGTGGGGCCGGGCGGGAGCGGAGCGGTGTCGCCGTGACCTCGCCGCCAGGCGAAGTAATCGTCGATCGCCGCCGGCAGTCCGGCCAACGCAGCGTCGCGCGTTTCGTCGGTAAAGAAGCATCCGGCCAGCGCGGGGACGTGCGCGATCCAGCGGCCTTCCATTTCTTCGAGGCAGACGTGATGTGCCATGTGAGATTCCTTTCGCCAAAGTGAGGCAGACGGAAAGATCATGACCGATTTGCAACCCATCTATTTTACGCGCGGCGTGCCCGCGACCGAGTCGTTTCCGATTGACGACGTGATCGATTCAGCCGTGTCCGCTCTAAAACAGCACGGCGCGGCCATCCTGCAATACGGCCCGTCGCTGGGCTTTACGCCGTTTCGGCAATGGCTGGCCGAGTGGCAGGGCGTTCAGGTGGATCAAGTCCTCACCGGCAACGGCTCATTGCAACTGGTAGAGTTCCTGTGCCTCGTGATGCTCCAGCCCGGCGACCTGGTCTTCGTCGAATCGCCGAGTTACGATCGCACGCTCACGCTTCTGCGGCGGCACAAGGCGAACATCGTCGGAATCCGGCTCGAAGCCGACGGCCCGGACATCGCCGCGCTCGAAGCCGAACTGAAAAAGCGCGCCCCGAAGTTTTTCTACATCATTCCCGATTTCCAGAATCCCTCCGGCGCGACTTGCTCCGCCGAGAAACGGCGGCGCATCATCGAACTGGCCGATCAGTACGACTTCCTTCTGCTCGAAGACGCGCCCTATCGCGCTCTGCGGTATCGCGGCCAGGAGGAGCCGGCGCTGTTCAAACTCGCGCCGCACCGCACTCTGCACATGAGCTCCTTCAGCAAGTTGATTGGCCCCGGCCCGCGCGTGGGCTACATGCTGGGCAGCCCCGATCTTCTGACAAAGATCGCTAAGGCCGCCGAGGACACCTACATCTCTCCGAGCTTTCTGGCGCACGGCATCGCTTACGAATGGTGCCGGCGCGGCCTCCTCGTTCCGCAGATCGAAAAACTCAAAGGGCTGTACGCGCCGCGCCTCGACGCCTGCCTCACCGCTATTGACAGCTATATGCCGGACGCGCAGGCCACTCGCCCCGACGGCGGTTTCTTTCTCTCGCTGACTCTGCCCGACGGCGCGCAGACGACCGCGGTGCGCGCGGCCGCCGCCACGCGCAACCTGCACCTCTCCGACGGCCTCGCCTTCTTCCCCGACGGCGGCGGCGACCGCTTTTTGCGCCTGCCCTATTGCGCGCTCGCGCCAGACGAAATAGACGAGGGCATCAGGCGGCTGTCGGAGACTGTAAGGGAACTCTAGTTCCTCACCACGGCATCCGCCAGCGCGGCGACGCGTTTCATCACCCCGACATCGTGCACCCGGACGATGTCCGCGCCGTGGGCGATGCACAGCGCCACCGCCGCCGCCGTGCCCTCCACGCGTTGGTCGGGCGGCAGGTTGAGAGTGTAGCCGACGAACGATTTGCGCGACGGGCCGACGAGCAGGGGATAGCCCAGCGCAGTGAGTTCGTCCAGCCGCCGGATGAGTTCGAGATTCTGCTCGACGGTCTTGCCGAAGCCGATGCCCGGGTCGACGATGATGCGCTCAGGGGCGACGCCGGCGGCCAGCGCGAGATCGACCGATGCCCGCAGTTCGCGGGCTATGTCACCCATCAACTCCTCGTATTCCACACCGACGTAGCGCCCGCCGAGTTGCGCTTCCTGCACCGCGTCCTTGGGCCGACTG
>JACQED010000084.1 GCA_016200785.1 Chloroflexota bacterium | reverse complement strand
TGCTGGTCTACTATCTGCCGGCTGATCCCGCGCGAATGTACGCCGGGCCGAGCGCGACGGTCGAGACGGTGGCGCGCATCCGGCACGAGCTCGGCCTCGATCAACCTTTCTGGGTTCAGTACGTGCGCTACATGGAGCGAATCCTGCACGGCGATCTCGGTTTCTCGTATCGCAAACAGATCGCCGTCACCGAATTAATCCTTAGCCGGATTCCTTACACGCTGGCGCTGACTCTGGGCGGCGTGTTCTTCGAGTTGATCATCGGCCTGCCGGTCGGCATCATCTCGGCAGTGGGGCGAGGGCGATGGGCCGATCGCGCGGGGATGTTCGTCGCGCTGTTGGGCGTCTCCGCGCCGCCGTTCTGGCTCGGCCTGCTGCTGCTGTACTGGTTCGGCTTTCGCATTCCCATCTTTCCGCTCGGCGGGCCGGGCGGGCTGGATCACCTCATCCTGCCGGCGGTCACCGCCGGGCTGGGCGGGGCGGCGTGGTACGCGCGGATGATGCGCTCCAGCACGCTCGACATTCTCTCGACCGACTACGTCCGAACGGCGCGCGCCAAAGGCCGCCGCAATCTGATGGTGATCCTGCGGCACGTTCTGCCCAACGCGCTCAACCCGATCATCACGATGGCCGGGATGGACATCCCCTGGTTCATCGGCGGTGTCGTGCTGGTCGAGCGCGTCTTCGATTGGCCGGGTTTGTGACGCCTCGCCGTCGAAGCCATCGAAACCGTTGACGTGCCGCTGATCCTCGGCACAGTGATTGTCACTGCGCTCATCGTCGTGCTCAGCGGCATTCTTATTGATGTTGTGCAGGGTCTCGTGGACCCAAGAATTCGGCATGGGAGGCAATAGGAAATCTCAAATCTCAAATCCCAAACTCCAAATCCCAAACCCCGATCCGCAACCCCACAGGGGCGCTGCGCAGTCTGCAATCAACGAGCGGCAATCACAAGGAGGAACCTATGGCCGTCCATCATCTTGACGACAAACAACCGCACGCATTCTGGGACAACTCGCACCTGCCGCGCGTTCGAATCCAGTCCGGCGACACGGTGGTGTTCGAGACACTCGAAGCCTCGGCGAACCAGGTCACGCCGCAGTCCTCACACGAGGCGGTTGCCCATCTCGATTTCGGCGTGATCCATCCCCTCACCGGCCCGGTATACGTGGAGGGCGCAGAACCCGGCGACGGGCTGGGCGTGGAGGTCATCAGCATCAAGCACAAGGGCTGGGGCTTGAATGCGGTCATCCCCGGCTTCGGCCTCCTCGGCGAGGACTTTCCCAATGCGTATCTGCATCATTACAAGCTGACGGGCAGCCGCTGTATTTTCCGCGACGACATCGTCATTCCGTACGAACCGTTCTGCGGTGTGATGGGCGTCGCGCCGAAAGAGCCGGGACGGCTGAACACCATCCCTCCACGCATGAACGGCGGCAACATTGACATCCGTCACCTTACGCCGGGCACGCGCGTGCTGTTCCCGGTGTGGGTTCCCGGTGCGCTGTTCTCGTGTGGCGACTGCCACTCGGCGCAGGGTGACGGCGAAGTGAACGGCACGGGCATCGAAACGCCGATGACGGTGACATTGCGCTTCCACGTCATGAAGGGCGCGAACGTCCCCGAACTGCGCTTCATCACGCCGGCCGGCAAGAAACTGACCGTCGCCGACGAAGGCGGCTACTTCGCCACGACCGCCCACGGCCCCGACCTGTTCAAGTGCGCCCAGCAATCCGTGCGGTACATGATCGATCACCTCTCGGCGGTCTACAACATGACGCGCGAGCAAGCCTTCTGCCTGTGCGGTGCGGCGGTGGATTTGAAGATCAGCGAAATCGTTGATGCGCCGAACTGGATCGTGTCGGCATATTTGCCACTTAGCATCTTCAAGCAGGCGAAGGTTCCAGTCGCCCGCGCTCGTTCGAGCGCGAGCGCAGGGAAGCGTGTGGCGAAGTTGAAGCCGAAAGCCAAAGCGAAGACTGCGAAGCGCGCCGCAGGCAAGAAGACGAAGCGGTAGAAGCCGCAGATTGCGCCGTGAGGGTTGTGCAATAGCCGTTTTCTCAGACGAAAATTTGTGCTTGACTTCCGAACGAATGTTCTGTATAATGCCGAGAGAGTTAAGGCATTCTACTGGATAGCCCTCCGGGAGGCACTCATGGCAAAGGACAAACTTTCGGAACGTCAGCAGGGGATGCTGGCCTTCATTCGCGAATTCACCGGGGAGAACGGCTACCCCCCCACCATCCGCCAAATCGGCGAGGCGGTCGGCATCTCGTCCACTTCTGTCGTCAACTACAATCTCAACAAACTCGAAAAGGACGGCTATCTCACCCGCGATCTCAAAGTTTCGCGCGGACTGCGGCTGGTAGGCGAAACCCCGCGCGGCTTCGTCAAGGTTCCGTTGGTCGGCTACATCTTCGCCAGCGAGCCGGTGCCCGTGCCGGGTGAGGCTTCGGCCTTCGCGCCCGACGAAGCGATCGAACTCACGCGCGATCTCCTGGCTGACGATCAAGACCTGTACGCCCTGCGTGTTCGCGGCGACTCGATGATCGATGCGATGGTGAACGAGGGCGACATCGTCGTGATGAAGAAACAGGCGCAGGCCCGCAACGGTGAGATGGTCGCCGTCTGGTTGCGCGATAAAGAGGAAACGACGCTCAAGCGCTTCTATCTCGAAAACGGCCGCGTTCGCCTCCAGCCGGCTAACCCGAAGATGGGGCCGATCTTCGTTGACCCCGAGAAAGTGGAAGTGCAGGGTAAAGTCGTGCTGGTGTTACGCCAGTTGAACTAGAGATTAGTGATTGGCGATTGGAGATTAGAGATTGGCCGCCCCGATGATTGGGGCGGCTCTTTTTTGCTTACTCGCGTCCAGTCACCGTGTGGTATCATTTCCCGGTGGGAGCTACCAAACGCGAATGTCACGCATGGACGAATGGCACGAATGATAAGCGATTCAAAGTTGATTTTGCTGACGAACGACGACGGGATTCGGTCGCCGGGGCTGTGGGCGGCGGCGCACGCGCTGGAGCCGCTGGGCTTCGTCGTCGTGGCCGCGCCGCGCGAGCAGTCGTCGGGCGCGGGGCGAAGCCTGCCAGCGCAATCGGAAGGCCGCATTCACGAAGAGCAAGCGCAAATCAACGGCGAGTCTTGGACGGTTCACGCTATTGACGGCACGCCAGCGCAGGCGGTTCAGCATGCCCTGCTCGAGCTCGTGCCGCGCAAGCCCGACCTCGTCGTCTCAGGCATCAACTACGGCGAGAACGTTGGCAGTGGCGTGACGATCTCCGGCACGGTCGGCGCGACGCTGGAGGCGGCCAGTTTCGGCGTTCCGGCTCTCGCCGTTTCGCTCGAAACCGACAAGATCTACCATCGCTCTTACTCGGACGAAGTGGACTTCGCGACGGCGGCGCACTTCACCCGCTATTTCGCCAAGCGATTGCTCGCACTCTCCCTGCCGCGCGACGTGGATGTGTTGAAGGTCGAAGTTCCTTCGGATGCGACGTCGGCCACACCGTGGCGGATGACTCGCTTGTCGCGTCAGCGGTATTACGAGCCGCAAAAGCCGGAGCGCGAGAAGTTCTCAGATCGCGGGCCGATTGACTACAACCGTGAGATCGACCACGCCGGACTGGAGCCGGACTCCGACGTCCAAGCGCTGATCTCGCGTGTTGTCTCGGTCACACCGCTCAGCCTCGACTTGACTTCGCGGGTGGATTTTGGAGAGATGACGAGACTCCTGCAAAACGGGAAATAGAGGAACTGAGGAAACAAAAGAAACTCCACAGGCGCAGCGGAGTTCCGCGTTCTTGGAAAAGTTCCTTCAGTTCCTCGTTTCCTTTAGTTCCCTGGCAAAGGCGCCTCCGCTCCCTCCGTCAATACTCTCAACATTTCGTCGTGAATCAATCCATTGCTTGCCACGATCGACTGGCCGGTGAGATAGCGCTCGCCTCCTTGCGCGTCGGTCACGCGGCCGCCGGCCTCGAGGACGATCAGCGCGCCGGCCGCCACGTCCCACGGCTTCAAGCGAAACTCCCAAAAGCCGTCTGCTCTGCCGGACGCCGTCCAGCATAAATCCAGCGCGGCCGAGCCGGCGCGGCGCACGGCCTGCGCCCGCACGCAGAAATTCGCGAACTCGGCAACGTTGTTCTGCGGGTGGGTGCGAACGTCGTAGGGAAAGCCGGTGGTGAGCAGACTCACGCCGAGGGACTTCGTCGGCGAAACGTGGATGGGCCGGCCGTTCAGCGCCGCGCCGCCGCCGGCGGTGGCGGTGAAATACTCCTCGCGCAACGGATCGACGACGACGCCGAGGATCGGCTTGCCGCGATGCATCAGCGCGATCGCGACGGCGAAGATCGGGAAGGCGTGAGCGAAGTTCGTCGTCCCGTCCAACGGATCGATCAGCCACTCGTATTCGCTGTCGTGGTCCTCAGCGCCGCCCTCCTCGGCGTGGATGCCGTATTCAGGAAAGGCGCCGCGCAAGGACTCGACGATGAACGCTTCGGACTTCCTGTCCCACTCCGTGACGAGATTGACCGCGCCCTTGTATTCCACCTGCTCGACGCGCCCGTAGCCCTCGCGCAAGATCGCGGCGGCGCCGCGAGCGATGCCAAGAACAGTTGTGAACGTGTCTTTCATGCTTTTCTCTTTGGGATAAACCTCGCAAAGATACGCCTCCACCCGGCGATGACAACGATAGCCACCAGCCCAATGACATCGAGACGGTAAGCAATCACGCGGAGAGGGGACAGGCGAGGGCGAAGTTCGATACGATGTTCCCCGGCGGGTGTCGCCAGGCCGATCAGGTTCAGCGCCGTCGAGAACGATTCGTGCGGCCGGCCGTCGAGATAGACGTCGAGATACGGGTAGGCCGAATAGCCGAGTTGGAGATAGGCCGGCGCTGAGATTTGGTAGTCGAACGTCACGGCGGTCAGGCGAACTTGATATTGCTTGATGATGAAGCCGAGCGGCGTCGGATCTTGTTCGCCGGTGCTCTCCGATTCGGGGACTGCCGTCGAAGCTTTCACAGGGATGGTAGCCGCTGTCTTTGCCGGCCGATTGAGGTGCATGTTCCTAATGAGAGCGGATGTGTCTGCCGCATCTGCCGATGGCTTCAATGATCGCGCGGCGACGGCGGGCGAGTGTTCGGCGCTCCGCCAGATCTTGTAAGGCTCTCCATCGTATCCGGAAAGCCAGCCGCTGTCCGGCGGGGCGGGTTCCCGCAAGGCCACGTACCCCACGTCCAGCAGATACAGCAAATCGCGAGTAGCGGGCCGTAGCGTGTGCGCCTTGGCGTCATCTCTAACAGCCTGTGACACTTCGAAGTATAAACCCGCAGACGGAGGGGTTTCTTCGTTGTGAGACGCGAACGACGGCTGACCGCCGAGGGCGGGAACTTCCAAATCTCCCAGGGGATCGGCCAGCACACGGCTGGTCCTGTCGCCGTTGGCTCTCAGCCAGTCGAGATATTCTTTGCGTCCGGGTTCGACGCCGACCCATGTTTCAGGATATAGGCTGTTTACTTGGAGAGAGAGGAAGATCATTTCTCCCGCAATTGCTGCGATCATCAGCAGCGCCAGACGCCGACCGGCGAGGAAGAGCGGCTGCGGCAAGCCGCCCGGTTTTCGCCGCCACTTGTACAGACTGAGAAGGACTTCCTTCAAGGCCACGCCGGTCAAGGCTGCAAGCGAGAACTCCATGAACAGCAGGTATTTGCCCGGACTTCGGATTGCGTATACAAACTGACCGAAGGGTATACGGCTAAAGACGGCGTCAAACGGCAGATAGCGCGGCCCGAGAGAGAGATAGGCTGTCGCCGCCAGCCAGATGATCAGGCCGGACATTCTTCGGTCTCGATTGCTGAGCGTCAGAACAACACCCAGCATTGCCAGGCCAAACACGGACAAACCGACGTAGCCTCCCCATTGGGAAAAGAGATAGCCCTCGCGGAAAGTTAGCACTTGTCGCCAGCCAATAATCGGATGGGGAAATTGTGTTCCCGGATTCCAGCCGCCGACCAGGTTCCGCTCCACATACGGCGGTAGCCACTGTGAGATAGCCGCCGTGGCTCCCAAGCCAATCCCGATCAAAATCATACCCAACCGGGAAATCCTCTGGCTCAGAGCAACTTGGCGGATATTCGGCAGAAGAAGGCGGGTTAGCGCGTAAAGCAGGAGGAGCGCGGTTGATACAGCGCCGTAAAAGGCATGGGCCCACAGTTGCAGGCTCACTGCTAGCGCCAAGCCGGCGACCGCTGGCCGCTGGCGTCGCCTATCCAAAATCGCTTCGACGCACAGCAGGGCGGCCGGCATTGATGGAATCAGGGTGGAGAGATGAACTGAGCCTACGCCGATAAAGAAGTGATAGTGAAAGAAAGTTGTCGCCCACGCAGTCGCCGAGACAAGTCCGGCCCACGCTGACCGCGTGAGATATCTCACGTAGAAAAACATGGCCAGCGCCGCGAGGATGTGATTCGCCAGCAGGGCAAGTTTAGAACTGAGGAAAGGATCGTGCAGCAACAAATCGAGCACCGCTCCCTGATAATAGAAGGCCGAGTTATGGAACTGGAGCCAGGGGAAACCCATATAGGCGAAGTTCGACCAGAAAAAGGGCGGCGGGTTGCCGAGCTCCGCGGCCACCCGGATGGCCACAGCATTTGCGACATTAGAAAGTCCGTCGCCCAGCGCAATCCGGCCGGGCACTAATAGATAACTGCGCCCGACCACAGCCACAAGCACGACGAGAGCCGTCGAACGTGTGCAGCCTGCTCTGCCGTCGAGACGTAGCGGTCGTCAAAGTGTCCAACATGTTTTCCTTTCGCGCG
>JACQED010000083.1 GCA_016200785.1 Chloroflexota bacterium | reverse complement strand
TCCCGACGGTCATTTTTGAGGATAAAATCGAGGGCGGCGTCGCGCCCGGCTTGACGCACGCAGTTTTCGAGGTGGACGATCTGGACGCCGAATTCGAACGCATCAAGGCCCTGGGCGGCGAGGTTCTCATCGAGCCGCTGTTCGCCAGCGGAGGCTTCGGCTCGCGCCGGCTGGCTTTCTTTCGCTCGCCCGGCGGTCTGGTCTTTGAAGTCATACAGATATTGGAAGACAAACTCCGATGAACGACTATCTCGTCGTTCATACCGATCCTCATCTCCACCCGCTGACCTCCGACCACATAGAAGAACTGAAAGACGTTGGGGCACGGGTAACGTATTTCGATTCCGGTGACGGCCAGGATTTCCTCGAAATTGCCGGCGAAGCCGATGCCGTTCTGAACGCAGACTTTCCCCTCCCGGCTCTGCTGATCAACCGCCTGCGGCGTTGCAGAATTATCGCTCGGTATGGCATGGGGGTGGACAACATTGACGTCAGCGCAGCCACCGCGCGCGGCATCATGGTCGCCAATGTTCCCGAGTTCGGCACCGAGGAAGTCGCCGATCGGGCGATACTGCTTCTGCTGGCCGCTGCCTGCGCGTTGCCGGTGGCCGACAGAGATGTACGCCAGGGACGCTGGCGAACGTCCGCGTGGCGCATGAGCGCAGAGGTCGGCGGGCAGACGCTCGGCCTGGTGGGCTTCGGGCGGATCGCCAGGGCCATCGCCCGGCGGGCCGCGGCCTTCGACCTGCGGGTCGTGGCATGCGATCCCTACCTCGACGCGAAGGTGTTCGAGGCACATGGCGTGACCCGGTTGGAACTTGAGGGTCTGCTGGCGACCTCGGATTACGTCTGCCTGGTCGTCCCGTTGACGAACGAAACCCGGCATCTGCTCGACGCGCGGCGGCTCGCGCTCATGAAGGCCTCGGCCATCGTCATCAACGTGGCGCGAGGCGGCATTCTTGACCAGCAGGCGTTGGCCGAAGCGCTGCGAGCCGGCCGTCTGGCCGGGGCCGGGCTGGACGTGCCCGAGCGCGAACCGCCGGATCCGGCCGATCCCCTGCTCGGCCTCGATAATGTCGTCCTCACGCCGCACACCGCCACCTTCACCCGCCGCGCGATGGACTCGATCCGTCAGCAGGCTGTCGCCTCGGTCATCCGCGTGCTGAGAGGCGAACGCATTCCCAATTTGGTCAACCCAGAAGTGCTGACGGATGGACGGACTGAGAGACAATGAAGTATCTTCGATTGTCATACGACCTGACGCTTGATGGCCCTTTGCCCCCCGGCATCCCCTCACCTCATCTGGAACAGATCAGCGACATAGCCCGCGGCGACGTATCGAACGTGTTCGTCCTCACGCTCACGAATCATTCCGGCACTCACGTGGATGCGCCGCGCCACTTCGTCGTTGACGGCCTGCCTATCGGCGACTTCGAGCCTGCCGAATTCGTCTTCGCGCGGCCCGTCGTATGCGACGTTTCGCTCGGCGACGCCGAGATGGTTCAGCCCGCCCACCTCGCCCCACATGCCGGGCGCATTGCCACGGCCGACCTGCTGTTGATCCGGACGGGCTACGCCGCGCGCCGCCGCGACGACCCTGAGCGGTATCGCACCGTTTCGCCGGGCTTCTCGGCTGCTGGCGCGCGCTACCTCCGCGATCGGTTTCCCGCCCTGCGAGGAGTCGGCCTCGACACGGTCTCGCTCGCCTGCATTGCCCATGTAGCAGAGGGCATCGAAGCCCACCGGATTCTGCTGGGCGGGCCGGGGCGCCGCTTTCTGATCATCGAGGATATGAATCTGGAGCATGACCTCACGACGCTTCGGCAGGTGATTGTATTGCCACTGTTGGTCAAGGGCTGGGACAGCGGCCCGTGCACCATCTTGGGCCTGATCGAAAGCCCGCAGGAAACTGGAGGGTGATGACGCCACACACGCAGACAGTCGAGACAAGCAGACCCCCGGCGACGCGCGCAGAGGCCTGTGAACTTCTGCGCCAAATGCTCGACATTCGGTGCTTTGAAGAGAAGATATACGAGTTGTTGAGCAAGAATCTCATTCGCGGCGCATCACACCTGTACGCCGGTCAGGAGGCCGTCGCCGTCGGCGCGATCAGCGCGCTCCGCAACGACGACCTGATCACCAGCACCCATCGCGGTCACGGGCACTGTTATGCGCGCGGGGCGGCGCTCGCCCGCGCCGAAGCCGACCGTCAGGATCACCTCAACCAGATGCTGGCCGAGCTGTGCGGCCGGGCTACCGGCTACAGCCGGGGGCGCGGCGGCTCCATGCACATCGCCGACGTCCAGCGCGGCAACCTCGGCGCCACCGGCATCGTCGGCGGCAATCTGCCCGTCGCCACCGGCGCGGGGCTCTCGATCAAGTTGCGCGGGAAAGACAGCGTCGTGCTGTGTTTCTTCGGCGAGGGCGCGGTCAACAACGGCGTCTTTCACGAATCGCTCAACCTCGCTTCTATCTGGAAACTTCCGGTCATTTACATTTTGGAAAACAACCTGTACGCCATGTCGGTGCCGGTGACTGCCTCCACCTCAGTGGCCGATCTGTCGTCGCGCGCCGCCGCGTACAACATGCCCGGCGTTTCAGTGGACGGGCAGGATGTTCTCGCCGTTCGCTCCGCTACCGCGGAAGCCGCCACCCGCGCCCGCCTGGGTGAAGGGCCAACGCTCATCGAATGCCGCACCTACCGCTGGTACGGCCACTCGCGCAGTGACGCCCGCGCGTATCGAACTCGCGAAGAAGAGGCCGAATGGAGAAACCGCGATCCCCTTCTGGTGCTGCGACACCGGATGGCCGAGGCCGGCCTGCTGAGCGACGCCGAGTTCGACCAAATCGAGGCGGCGGCGAAGACGGCCATCGAGCGCGCGACCGAATTCGCCCTCGGCTCGCCTGAGCCGCCGGCCAGCGAGCTCTACGATGGTCTATACGCCCCGCCCCGCACCACGCCCGCGGACGTCGCCCGAGAAGCGGAACTGCGCGGCCGCCTGCGGGCCGCTACCGGCGGTGTGCGGCAGATCGCCTACAGCCAGGCCATCGCCGAGGCACTGCGCGAGGAGATGAAGCGCGACCCGAACGTGTTCATCATGGG
>JACQED010000082.1 GCA_016200785.1 Chloroflexota bacterium | reverse complement strand
CCGGCGCGAAGGGGATAGAATAATCGAGCCTCATGAGCCGACACTGGGTCATTCGCCTGATCCCACTCGAAGTCTTTGTCGTTGCAGCACTGCTCGGCTGGTTGATCACGAGTGGCGAGTGGCGTGTGGAGCGTGGAGCGCTCGACGCCTCACGCTCTGCGCTTTACGCCAATCTCTCCCCCGTCTTCACGCCCGAAGTGCGCCACTGGGAGAAAGACATCTTGAAGTGGTCGCAGACCTACGGCCTCGACCCGAATCTCGTGGCGACGGTGATGCAGATCGAGTCGTGCGGCAACCCGCTGGCCGTTTCCGGCTCGGGGGCGCGGGGGCTGTTTCAAGTCATGCCCTATCACTTCGAGGTCGGCGAGGACATGCTCGATCCTGAGACGAACGCGACACGCGGGTTGAGTTATCTCGCGCAGGGGTTAGCACTCGCCGGTGGGCAAGCAGGACTGGCGCTCGCCTGGTACAACGGCGGCCATTCGCAGATCGGGCGCGATTCGAGTCTGTGGCCGGGCGAGACTCAACGCTATTACTACTGGGGCACGGGCATCTACGCCGACGCCCTGGCCGGAGCGGATCGCAGCCAGCGGCTGAATGAATGGCTGACGGCCGGCGGCGCGAGCCTGTGCGCGAGGGCGGCGGAGCAGTTGAAGTAGGAGGACGCGGCAATAATCATTTTCTTTTCATCCTCGGAAGGAGCTTCGCCCGGTGTATGATCTCCGCCACCATCTCCTCTTGTCGGTAAGCCATCACGTGCACCCCGGCCACGCCGGGAATCTGCCTCACTTGCGCGATGATCTCCACGCAGATTTGCATTCCCTCTTCGGCCCAGCGCTCCTTCGGGGTCTTCTTCAAGCGCTCCACAACTGAATCGGGAATATAGACGCCCGGCACTTTGGTGCGCATGAACTCGGCGGTCCTGGGCGAGCGGAGTGGCCCGACCCCCGCGAGAATGAATACGCGCTCGGCGAGGCCGAGATTGACGACGCGCGCCATGAAGTCGCGGAATATAGCCACGTCGAAGATGTACTGCGTCTGGATGAAATCCGCGCCGGCCTCGATCTTCTTCGCCAATCGCTCGGCGCGGCGATGGATCGGCGGGGCGAACGGATTCTCGGCGGCGCCGAGGAAGAGCCGCGGCGGCACCGTGAGTTTGCGCCCGGAGAGGAACATGCCCCGGTCGCGCAGTGTGCGGGCAGTCATCAGCAATTGAATCGAATCGAGATCGAACACGCGCTTGGCCTCGGGCTGATCGCCGGCGGTCACATCGTCGCCGGTCAGGCACAGCACGTTCCGCACGCCGAGGGCCGCCGCGCCCAGCAAATCGCCCTGTTGAGCGATGCGGTTGCGGTCGCGGCAACCCATCTGCATGATCGGCTCGTAGCCCGCGCGCAACAACAGCGCGCACACGCCGAGGCTCGACATGTGGCAGTTCGCGCCCGAAGCATCGGTCGCGTTGATGCCGTCGGCGACTTCGGCCAGCACGAGGGCGTTGTCGTAAACCGCTTGCGGGTCGGCGGAGTCGGGCGGGTTGAGTTCGGCGGTGACGGCGAACAGCCCGGCGCGCAGGACGCGCTCGAGGCGGCTGTCGGCGCGCAGGGGAGCAGAAGAATCCATAGGCGGGATAGTCTAACGACTTTGCCAGCGTTGTCAAACGGTTTGCCAAAAGCGGCGGAGGCGGGTATAGTCCACTCGCGTTGAAATCGGAGAGAATGACAATGAAAAACAATTCCACTGTGAGGGAAAGCCGCGCACGTTTTTGGCTGATTGGCCTCGCGGCGACGGTCGTCGCGGCGCTGGCCTGCGGCCCTATTTCAATTGGGGGAGGCTCACAGGCCACGGCCGAGGCGTTCGCCGCCGCGCTGGAGGCGACACGCGCCGCCAATGCGCTGACCTCCACCGCCGCCGCCAACGCGACGGCGACGGTCAAGGCTCTGCCTCCGACGGCCGGCCCGGCCCCTACTGCTATTGCATTCTCCACCAGCACGCCCGACGCCGCCGCAACAGCCCAAGCCGAGGCGCTGATCGCGCCCATCAAAAGCGATCTGGCAAAGTACGGCGTCAACCCCGATCAGGGCTATCTGGGTTGGATGCGCGGCGGGATAACGCTGGAACTGCACACCTACGGCGAGACGGCCTACGACGCCGATGCGCCGCTCGTGCCCACCCACAATTTTGTCGTGCAGGCCGACGTGACGTGGCAGACCCGCACCGGCCTCGCCGGCTGTGGCTACGTTATCCACGCCGATCAGTCCAAGAACTTCTACGGCATGGGCGTTGCGCGCGGCGCAGAGGGTGTCGCTGTCTTCGCCAAGTATCGCGGCGGCAGGGTAGCGGATTGGACGACTTTCGACGCTCCGGCCGTGAACTGGCAGAACGGCGATACCAACACGCTGACGATCGTGGCGCAGGATGCCGTATTCACGCTCTACGTCAACGGCCAGCGGACGGCGCAGGTGAGCGACGGCGAATATGCTCAGGGCATCACCGCCTTCGCCGCGCTCAGCGAGTCGGGTACATCTATCTGCACCTTCAACAACGGCTGGCTGTGGGTGTTGGACTGAAGTGAGGGTTCCGACCATGCGCCGCTCAGCCGCTCTCGCGTTCTTCATCCTTCTCCTCGCCGCCTTCGCCTGCAATTTTCCGGGCCTGGCCGCCGCACCCACCGCCGGGCCCTCGACACGCACGGCGACGATCAAAGAGATCGTGAATCACGTCGTCGCGCGCGCACAAGAAGGGGCCGCCGAGTCCCCGGCCGCGCTTGATCAGATGGTGCCGGTCGGCGGGCAGGTCGAGACCAAAGAGGAGTCCAAGGCCAAACTCGATCTGTCCGAGAGTGGGAGTATTGTCCGGCTGGGACCGCAGACGACTTTCACCGTCAAAGAATTGAGCGCGAACGAAAACGGGCCGGTGTCGCGCTTTTATCTATACGCCGGCAAAATGTGGATCGTGCTGTCGGAAAGCGGCGGCGGCGAGGGGATCGTCGAGACGCCGACGGGTGTGGCCTCGGTGCGCGGGTCGGCGATGAGTGTGGAGTATTACGCCAACTACGCCGGAACGGGCGCGCCGCTCATGGTGGTGACGTGCCTCACCGGCGTGTGCTCTGCCAGCAATGCCTTCAACGGCACGGCGCTCACGCCCGGAAACAACATCGGCCAGCAAGCCGAAATCGTCGGCAACAACGCCGGGCCGGGCGCGGCGCACGACATGGACCCCGCGCAACTCGCCGACTGGAACGCCAACGTCCCCGAAATCGGCGCCTCGGCTACGCCCGGGGGCGCGCCGCAGGCGGACACGGTTACGCCGCCGCCGACCAACACGTTCGCTCCCGGCGTCACTCCGCCCACGGATACACCTACGCCGCCGCCGACCGACACGCCTTCGCCGACCGTTACGCCTTCGCCGACTCCGCTCGGCCCGCCCTTCATCACCGTGACCACCGACGCGAACGTTCGCACCGGGCCGGGGCAGGTCTATCCTGTTCTCGGCGGCTTGAAGAAGGGCGCGACCGCGAACGTTTTGGGCCAGGACGCGGCGAAGACGTGGTTCGTGATTGTGTTCCCGGCGGCGACAGATGGACGGGGATGGATCTGGGGCAAACTCGTGACGCTGGGCGGCGACACGAGCAACATCCCGATCGTCGCCGCGCCGCCCACGCCGACCTTTACGCCGACCAACACCTTCACGCCGACGTTCACCTTCACGCCTTCGCCCACCGTTCCATCGCCGACGCCGAGCATTACTTCGATTCCCAACCCGACGATCGACGCCAAGCCCAATCCGGTGACGGACATCAACTGTGCGTTCAAAGGCGGCTTCAACTCGACGATCTCGTGGTCGGCTCCCGGCGCGACGCTCGTTACCATTGACGCGCTCGGCACTCAGCCTCAGCCCGTCAGCGGATCGCAGGGCATATGCCTCCGGGCGAGTCAAACGTATACTTTGAACGCCTCGTACCCGGACGGTTCGAAGAAATCCGCGGCGGTGACGGTGACGGTCGCCCTGCCCACCCCATGAAAACGAGAGGCCGGGTCAATGCCCGGCCTCTCGCTCAAAACGAAACCACATCTCCGCTTCGATAAACTCGTATCTCCGAGTCTCGATACACGCTCACCTCTCCCGCGCCTATCGCGCGCCAGCTGCCATCCCTGCTCACCAGCCCGGCGCATTCGTCTAGCCCGACCAGCGCGACTCCGGCGTCAAGCGCGTTGCGCATTTTCTCCGTGTCCCACCGCGCGGCCAGGGTGGTATGGTGGGGCACGATCGCGACGCGCGGGACAGCACCCAGCCCCTCGCGCCAACCCTCGCCCAGTGCCCACATCTGCTCGCAGAGGATCATCGCGCCCGCGCTCGACCCGACGAGCACGCCGCCGCGCGCAACCAACGCTGTCAGCGCCAACCACACGACCGAGTCCCGCAGTGTTTCCAACAAATGCACCGGATCGCCGCCCGTGAGGTAGGCCAGCGTGAGATCGTCAATTTGGGCGGCGAAACGTGGGCTGTCGGCGTTGGCCCGCTGGACGATCATGATCGCTCCGGTGCTCGCGCCGAGACGGCGGAAATGGTTCACGCCGTTCTGCGCGGCCAGGCGCGGATTCTCTCGCGCGGCGGCGGTGGGAATGATCCCGGCCCTCGCGCTCTGGCCGCCGGCTAGTTCGATCAGCGCGCGATCCATCTCGTCGCATGGCGCGCGACATTCTCCTCCGCCGACGAGGGCGATCGTCCCGGCCATCTTTGATAAACTCCTATCCCCGGCCCCTAGTTTGTCTTTCTGTTCAGCGCCGCAAGTTGCCCCATCAGCTGAT
>JACQED010000081.1 GCA_016200785.1 Chloroflexota bacterium | reverse complement strand
AAGTCCTCCGGCATCTCCCCCTTTAACTCAATCGTCAGATACGAAATGCACCGGCGCGCGTCGAGCGTCCGCCCGTCAAGAATCGCATCGGTCGGGCAGGCGTCGAGGCAACGGGTGCATGAGCCGCACCGGTCGGCCTCGAACGGCGCGTCGGGTTCGAGATCGAGATCGAGCAATATTTCGCCGAGCAGAGTCCAGGAGCCGATACGCGGATTGATCAGCATCGTGTTCTTGCCGATCCAACCCAGCCCGGCGCGCTGGGCCAGATCGCGTTCCAGCAGCGGGCCGGTGTCTGTATAAATCCTGTGCTCAACCGCGTGGCCGACTTCGGACTCGACGAAGGCGACGAGTTCACGCAGCTTGCGCGGGAGAACGTCGTGATAGTCCGCGCCCCAGGCGTAGCGGGCGATGCGGCCTGTCACTCCCTCACCCCCCTTCCCCCTCTCCTCCAGGGAGGTGGGGTGAGGGGGTGAGGGAAACCAGTAATTCACCCCCACAACCACAATCGCCTTGCACTCCGGCAATATCACTCGCGGATCGCTCCGCCTCTCGACCGCGCGCTCGGTCGAGAGATAATGCATCTGGCCGTGAAAGCCGGCAGCCAGCCAGTCGCGGTAGAATGCGGCGTGCGGCAGGTGGTCAGGCGCGGCGATCCCCACCAGATCGAATCCGAGTTCGCGCGCGTATTCTTTGAGGCGCAGAGCAAGCGGCATGTTCTGAGTATACCTCCGCGTCACGTTTCCGCGACGATCGGTGTTAACTCTGAAGCGAGTCTGTCAAAGGCGTCTATCTGGTAGAATAGTCTGCGGCGTGAAAGTTGACGATAGTCAGCCTACCGTGTGAGTTTCATCACTGAGCATGCCCTCTCGCAAATATAGAATCAGTCAGGAGAAATATGCTACGACAACCGTTCAAGTGGATCTATAGCGCGGCCGCACTGGCCGTTGGCGGCGCGCTGTTGCTGGCCGCCTGCCAGGGGCAAGCGGCGCCGGCGGCCACGTCTCGCACGGCGACGATCGCGGTCGGAACCATCGAAGTCCGCGTCAGCGCCACCGGCCAGATCGCCGCGCAATCCTACTCGGCCCTCGATTTCAACTCGCGCGGCGCCGTCAGCGCGGTACTGCACCAGGTCGGCGATCGGGTGAAGGCCGGCGACGTCTTAATCGAACTCGACCCGGCCACGATGGACGCATCCGTCGTCCAGGCCCAAGCCGACTTGATCGACGCGAAGAAGTCTCTCAAGGACCTGACCGACCCGCCGACCGAACTGGAACTGGCGCAGGCCGGGCAAGCGGTGCAGGACGCCGCCAAAGCGGTTGACGATGCCCAGCGGCATCTCGACGGCGTGAAGTATCCCAAGGTGTCCGACTATCAAAAGGCGCTCGACGACGCGCTGATCGCTTTCCAGAATGCCCAGTCCCAGCAGACAATCACCAGCCTCGGCAATGAGACCGGCGCGGTTGACGGGGCGCAGGCGGCGGTGGATCAGGCGGCCAAGCGTCTCGGGGAAGTCAAGACCGCCCAGGCGGCCTGCAACAACTGTGACCCGGATGCGCTCAAGCGCGCGCAGGACGACTACAACGGCGCGGTCAACGGGCTGAACATCGCCCAACTCAATCTGGAGATGTCACAGACCAGCCACGAGCAAGCCATTCGCGACGCGCAGGATGCGGCCGACAAGGCCCAGCGCAATTTGAACGCGGCGGTAAACGGCCCGAAGACCTCCGACGTGGCCCGCGCCGAAGCCGAACTGGCAACGGCGAAAGCCAAATACAACAAAGCCGTTGACGACCTCGCCGACCTAAAAGCCGGGCCAAAGCCTGAAGACGTACAGGCGGCCGAGGCGCGCGTCGCCGCAGCGCAGGCCCGCGTCGATCAGGCGGTAGTGAAGGCGCCGTTCGCCGGAACCGTCGTCGCGGTGAACTACGCTCCCGGCGACACGATCAGCCCCGGCGCGGTCGCCGCGATCGTTGCCGACCTGTCCCACCTGCACATTGACACGACGGTAGACGAACTCGACATCGCGCAGGTGGCGCTGGCCCAGCCGGTTGCGATCACCCTCGACGCACTGCCCGGCGTGGGTCTCTCCGGGAAGATCGGGAGCATCGACATCGCGCCTGACCGGGCCAAGACGACCATCGAGTACCCGGTGCGCATCGATCTCGACACAACCGATCAGCCGGTGCGCATCGGCATGACCGCCGCGCTCGAAATTTTGGTGGCGCGGAAGGAGAACGCTCTGCTCGTGCCGAACTGGGCGCTCCGCATAGACCGCGAGAAGGGCGGGACTTACGTGACTGTCCAGCGCGGGGGCGGCGGGGTCGAGGTTCCGGTCAAACTCGGCCTGCGCAACGACAGTGTCAGCGAGGCGCTGTCCGGCCTGTCGGCAGGCGACGTGATCGGCGTGCTCGTCACGCCCGAGCCGAGGTCGGGGCCGTTCGGCGGAGGCGGTTGACGTGGCCGGGCCGGTCATCCGCCTCGAAAACGTCGCGCGCCTCTATCGCCTGGGCGATGAAGAAGTGCAGGCCCTGCGCGGCGTTTCTCTCTCTTTCTATCCCGGCGATATGCTCTCGGTGATGGGCCCGTCGGGATCGGGCAAATCCACGCTGATGAACATCCTCGGTTGTCTCGATCGTCCCACGTCGGGATCGTACTGGCTGGACGGCGAGGAGGTCGGGCAGTTGAAAGATTCGCGCCTGGCCGCCATTCGCAACCGGAAGATCGGTTTCGTCTTCCAGACATTCAACCTGCTGGCGCGCACGACCGCACTGGCAAACTGCGAACTGCCTTTGATCTATTCGGGCATGGGTCAGCGTGAGCGGCGCGAGCGCGCGACGGCGGCGCTGGCGCAGGTGGGGCTGGGCGAGCGAATGCATCACCGGCCTAACGAACTCTCCGGCGGCCAACAGCAACGAGTCGCGATCGCGCGCGCGCTGATCAACCGCCCGGCGATCATCCTGGCCGACGAGCCGACCGGCAATCTCGACAGCAAGTCGGGCGTCGAAATCCTGCGCCTGCTTCAGCAACTCAACCAACAGCAGGGCATCACCGTGTTGATCGTGACGCACGATCCCTTCGTCGCGCGCCACACGCAGCGGATTGTTCGGGTGCACGACGGCCAGGTCGTCGGCGACGACGCCGTCGCCCAGCCGCTGGTGGCCGGGGAAGCCGTGCGGCCATCCGACGCGGCGCTGGCAGCCACCGTATGAATCTCTATGAAAGTTTCCGGTTGGCGCTACGCGCACTGACGGCCAACAAACTGCGCGCGGCACTCACGATGCTCGGCATCATCATCGGCGTCGGCGCGGTGATCACGCTGATGTCCGCCGGGCAGGCGGTGCAGAACTACGTGACCGATCAGTTTCGCGGCATCGGATCGAACCTGCTCTTTATTGCGCCGGGGCAGTTCGCCAGCAACCGGCGCGGCGGCCCGGCCTCGGCCTCGACGGGCGGCAAAGGCCTCACCAACGGCGATGCCGAGGCGCTGCGCGACCCCTTGGCTGCGCCCGACATTGCCATGGTGGCTCCCGAGTTGACCGGCGCGGCGACGATCAAATACGGCAGTGAGAGCGCGCTGTTCTCGGTGTCCGGCGTCCTGCCGGAGTATTCCACCCTCCGCAACGCTTACCCGGAGGTCGGCAGTTTCATCAACGAACAGGATCAAGCGGCCGGCTCGCGCGTCGTGGCCCTCGGCCCCGACGTGGTCAAAAAACTCTTTCCCGAAAACGCTTACCCGGTGGGCGCGATCGTGCGCATCGACGACGTGGCCTTCAAAGTGGTCGGCGTCATGCACGCCAAAGGCGGGTCGGGCTTCGGCAACGAGGACAACGTGGCCTTCATCCCGCTCTCGACGGCGCAGACGCGCATCTTTCCGTCGCGCGGCGGGCGCGGCGACTACCACGTCTCACTGGTCTACGTTCAGGCCGTGACCGAGAATCGATCGAATGCCGCCGCGCAGGAGATCAAGGAAATCATCCGCCGCCGCCACTCGATCAAGCCGGGCGACGAAGACGACTTCTCGGTCGTCAGCCAGGCCGACATTCTTTCGTCGTTCACCGACATCCTCGGCGCGCTGACGGTTTTTCTCGGCGCCATCGGCGCGGTGTCGCTGTTGGTCGGCGGGATCGGGATCATGAATATCATGCTGGTGTCGGTGACCGAACGCACGCGCGAGATCGGTCTGCGCAAGGCGGTCGGCGCGCGGCGGCGCGATATCCTGGCGCAGTTTCTCGTCGAGAGCGTCGTATTGGCGGTCATCGGCGGGATCATCGGGATCGTCCTCGGGGCATTCGGCTCGCAGGCCATCTCACTGTTCAACAAAGACATCCGGCCCGTGCTGTCGGTCAACGCCATCATTCTGGCGACCAGTGTCTCAGCGGCGGTCGGCCTGTTCTTCGGCATCTATCCGGCGGCGCGCGCCGCGTCACTCGATCCCATTGCCGCGCTAAGATACGAGTAGCGGAATTTGTGGTATCCTATGAACACTCAAGATTCACTCGTGGAGGTCGCGAATGAATAAGCGAAAGGTTCTAATTGCGGTCGGAATACTACTGGGTCTGGCAAGCCTATGCGTGTCGCAAGTCGTATTCGCGCCGCAACCGACTGCGTCGGCCGATTACCCTCTCAAGAGAAATCCGACCGACACCCCAACTCCCGGCCCGACGCCTGAGCCATACAAGGGGTGCGGCGAAATCCGGGTGACCGTCCGCAACCGTGGCATTGACCCCGATACGGGCTTCCCCAACATCAAAATCGTTGTCCACGACGATCGCGATGACGACTGCGACGGCGTGCCCAACAACCACGACAACTGCCCGACGGTGGCCAATCACGACCAGTTGAAGGCTAACCCCAACGTCTCTTATGGCGCGGCCTGCCTGCCGGAGAGCCTCTATCGAATCAGCGACCGGGCGAGCGAAGTAGTCATTTACTTGCTGGACGGGGGCCTGCGTTTCTTCACGCCGACTGGACAGCAGCTCGGCGACGTGACGACGTCGGGCGGATTGATGAAAATTGACCCGACGTTGACACTGCGCCAGATCGTGGGCAAGACCTACGAGGTGGCATACACCGCGCCCGATGGAGCCGTCCATCGCACCCAGTTCAAATACGCGCTCAATTTCGGCATGTCCGACATCTCCACCGTGCAGGTGACTCCGGCGGTGGTTGAAATGAAAGTTGGGGAGACCCGGCAATTTGCGGCGACCGGGTATCACGCCTCGGGGATCGAATTGTGGTTCGTGCCGCGCTGGAATGCATCGGGGGGCAGCATCACTCCGGAGGGAGTCTACACGGCCGGTGGCGCGCCGGGCGACTACGTGGTAACCGCCTGCGTGAGCCAGAAGGTGTGCGGCGATGCGCAGGTGAAGATAACCGAATAACTATTTCTTCGCGCCGCGCAGCTTCTCCAGTTCGGCGCGCAAGCGGGCGGCTTCAGCCTCCGCCGCCTGTACTCGCGCCTCCGCTTCCAGCGCGCGCAGGTGGTCTTCCACTGGCGTCGGCAGATAAGCGTTCGTCCGCGGATCGAACAAGCGCAGGCGGGCGTCTCTGAGGCGGAGCTCCAGCCCCAAGACCTCGCTCGACAGGGCGTCGTCCTTCACCGGAATGTCGGCGTAGCCCTGCCGGCCGAGCCGCTGGCCTTGCAGCGGCGGTTTCAAATAATCGCCTTCCGGGTCAAACCTGAAATACTCCTGGACTTTGAGTTCCGCGTAGATCGCCGGCTTGATGCGGGTATCTTCGCGCCGGGTTTTCTTGGACGTGATCTCGAAAATCACGTCGGGCGCTTTCCCCTCGACCCACGTTTTCCAGGTTCGCCGTTCACCGGGCGCGATGTCGAACACGACGAACACGTCCGGGGCGACCACCTCGGTCGGGTCAGTCGCATCCCAATACATGAACATATTGGCGCCGATGTAAACGTTGGCCTGCTCTCGGAGGAAGTTGATCAGCGTCGCTGCCAATTCCATAATTTGCTTGACGTGGATGCCTGTCTCGCCCATAGGCTGACCGTCCGATTCGGGGAATTCGAGCGCGGTTTCTGGAGCAGCCGCTTCGAGTGTTAGTTCAAGGCTTGTCATCGTTATCTGCCGGCTTTTGTCTCGCTTCGCCAGTATTGTACGTCGAATCCCGTTTGGGCAACAGGGGCCGCCGTCGGGAAAAGTATGTTTGTTGCGCGCTCAATTCTCCAGCCGACATCCCTATTCGATGGAAACATCCTCGTTAATTGCGCGCTCTATTCTCCGGTCGCCGCGCCGCTGGCAACACCCACTCGAAAACGACGCTCCCCTGTGCGCGCCCGCGCCGTCGGTGCTGGCAAAGTAGCAGGCAAAGGAAGAGAAGAAGCTAAAGTTCACTGCCCCACTCCGGTCAGCGCGATCCATAGACTCTCTCTGCCCGGCGCTCCAGCCCAGTCCCAAGAATAGAAGGATACTGCTTGCAATCCCGACTCGGCCGCCGTCCTGCGGAAGAGCAGAATGTCCTCAGGCGTAGGTTCCCAGGTGCCAATGCCGTAGGCAGCCCCCGCAGGAATAATGGGGCGCACGGTTCCCACCAATGCAGGATCGGAGAATTCTTTCACCGTGCGCTGGAGTTGCTCGTCAGGGTTATGTGCCTGCTCCCAGTACACTTGCGGCATGGCGACATCCACGTAACACATGAACTCGGCCCACGGAAACGTGGGATGAACACTCGGGTACCTCATGGAGTTCAAGCCCACGGGTAAGTGCTTGCATGAACGTGACAGCGGCCACATCTTTCCCGGTCTGCTTATACTCCGACTCGGCGACAACCACGTATCCGTCGAGCCCCAATCCCTGAACCTGACCAATGGCAATCTGGGCTTCGGCCTCTGGATCGTTCCCGATAACGTAATGCCAGCCCCAGACTTTGATCCCGGCAGACTGAAGCGCCTGAACTACGGCAGCGTTCAGCGCGGCGTCGCCGGATGTGTTGGGCCCGTTCGCGATATTGATAAGGATGAACTTGAAACCGGCGGCGGTCGCTTTGTTCGCGATGGCGGTCGGATCGCCGCCCTCAACGTTCGTTAACCTCCAAGTGAAGATGCCGGTACCCGAAAGTCCTATTTCTTCAACCGATAAGCCGGGCCGGCAGCGTTCCGCCGTCGCCGCCAGTGCGGTTGGAGTGACGGTGCGAAACGGTGTGATAGTGCGGTCGAGAGTGGAGGTCGGAGACAGTGCGCCCGCGGGAATGAGCGTGACGGCCGGAGACGATGTACTGGTGGGGATGATATTGACGGTCGGAGGCGGTGTACCCACCTGCGTATCGGCGAGTCTCTCCGGCGATGGCGGCGCTCCCGCGGACGGGAATAGGGCCGGCAGGGCGAGGGCAAGCGCGATCCCGAGGCCTAACACGCCAACGACGCCGATGAGGATGATCATTCCGATCGGAAGTCGCGGCCAGGATATTCGTGGCACCGGAGGCTGTGCCCTGGCAACGGCCGGACTCTTTGCGGGGGCGGGGCGGGGCTGTGTTTCAGCCCTTGTCGTCGGCGGCGGCTCAGCCTCGACGGCCGGACCAACCGAGGGCGGAGGTAATTTGACCTCCACCGGCGGCGGCTTTTCCGAGACAGGAGGAGCAGGGGCCTCGCCAAGCGCGATCAGTGCGGTGGTGCGCACGGCGACGTCGGGGTCGTCGTCGCGCAGGCGCTCCAATTCGACGCGGGCGAGCGCGGCCAGCGCAGTGTCCCGGCCGAGGAGTAGTCTTGCCAGCTCGGTTACGGCGCCTTGCCGCGCGCCGGGCAGAGAGTGTTTCAGCAAACCGGCGATCTCGTCGGGCAGTTTCGGCGGGCCCGGGAGCCGAAAAATGAAGTCGCCGCCCTCGCTACCGGGCAGATAGCCGTATTGCGGCGTCTGCTTGAGGCGGGTGTACTGGCTGACCGCATCCTGCATGTAGCCCGCGAGATGGTGCGCCCGCAGGAGGCCGCCGGGCATACGCGCCTGGCCGCGCAACCCGTCCAGCAGAAAGCCGGTGAAGGGTGAATGCCCGCCGGGGTGATAGTCGGCCACCGTCTGATCGGCCAGTCCGGCGGTGAGCGCCTGCACTGCCCGGTGGGTGAGATAATCTTCGGCCACGCTCTCGGCCGGCGCGGCGCGAGTCAAGGCCAACCCGCTGAAACAGGCATCGAGCAGGAAGAGGACGTGCTTGGCGCGAATGTGCTCGCACTCCTCGGTCAGGTCGGCTATTTCCAGCGCCGTCGGCCAGTCCATCTCACCAGTTTCGGGGTCGGCAGCGCAATCGGCAGGGACGAGGTAGCCGCGCGGAACTGCGCCGACCGTCTGGCGCGTCAGGCCGTGGCCGGCGAAGTAGATCACCACGCGATCGTCCGGACCGGCCCGGCGGGCGATGTCGCGCTGCAAAACGCGCAAGATGCCGAGGCGAGTGGCGGCCTGATTTTCTAGGACAATAGCCTGGTCAAAGGCGAACTCGTCTTTGAGGAGCGCGGCGACGGCGCGAGCGCCGGCAACCGCCGTGCGCAGTGGGGGTACGTGGGGCAACGCGGGATACTCGTCAATGCCGACGACGAGCGCCCACGAGCGGTCGTAACTGGGTCTGTACTGCGTCGGGGCCATCTCCCCTCCCTAGCGATAGCCGATCTGGCCGGGATTGTAGCACTATCCCTGGACAAATCAAAGTGATGGCTGGGGGAATCTGTAAGCGGACAAATAGCCAATCACCTGACGAATCGAGTCATCCGCTAATCCGCTACCCATCCGCTGTCAAGAAACCTCTCTACGGATAAATCCCTCTAATCATCAACGCCTGCGCCACCCGGTCGATTGCCAACACCTGCGCCGCCGTGCGGTGATCGATGCCACGCTTCCGGGCCTCGCCGACGACGGCGTTGAAGGCGCTGACCATGATTCGTTCGAGTTGCCGGGCAATCTCCTCGTCGGTCCAGAAAAACGACTGCAAGTCCTGCACCCACTCAAAGTACGACACGGTCACACCGCCCGCGTTGCAAAGGATATCGGGGATGATGAAGACGCCCTGATCGTTGAGAATGTCGTCGGCCTCCGGCGTCGTCGGGCCATTCGCACCCTCGGCCAGAATCCGGCACTGCACTTTGTCGGCGTTGAGGCTGGTGATCTGATTCTCCAGCGCGGCCGGAATGAGCACGTCGCATTTGAGCGCCAGAATTTCAGCATTGGTGATCGAGTCACAACCGGGGAAGCCGGCGACCGATCCCGCCTCGCGGACGTGTTGCATGAGCGCGGGAACGTCGAAGCCGTTCGCGTTGTAGATGCCGCCCGTCACATCGGTGACGGCGATGACATTGCACTTCATGTCGTGGGCGGCCCGCGCCGCGACCGACCCCACATTGCCGAAGCCCTGCACGGCGACCGTCGCGCCTTTGGGTTGAATGCCGGCCGTCCGCAAGGCCTCGCGCACCGCGTACATCACGCCGTGTCCCGTCGCTTCGATCCGCCCGTGCGATCCGCCGATCTCGATTGGCTTGCCGGTGACGACAGCCGGGTGCGAGAAGCCTTCATGCATCGAATACGTGTCCATGATCCAGGCCATGATCTGCGGCGTGGTGCCGACGTCCGGCGCCGGCACATCGCCGGAGGGATTCATCAGAATGCTGATCTCGGTGGCATACCGCCGGGTGAGTTTTTCCAGTTCCTGGAGCGACAGGCTGTGCGGATTGACGACCACGCCGCCTTTCGCGCCGCCATAAGGCAAATTCATCAACGAGCATTTCCAGGTCATCCACATCGCCAGCGCGCGCACCTCGTCGAGCGTCACGTCCTGGTGATAGCGGATGCCGCCTTTCGTCGGCCCGCGCACCGTCGAATGGTGGACGCGATAGCCGGTGAACACGTTGATTTCGCCGTTGTCCATCTTCACCGGGAAATTCACCGTCAGTTCGCGCTTCGGATAGCGCAGAGATTCGGCAATGCCGCGATTCAAGTTGAGGTGAGCTACGGCCTTGTCGAACTGCGCCAGCGCGTTGGCGTAGGCGTTCGTCTCTTTCTGTTCAACGAGCACCAGCGGGCCGGTCTTTTTCAATGTTGTTTCAGGGGCGAGAGCGACCATGGGTGTCTCCTTCAGCGGTGGAGTGGCGGAGAGATGTGGGGAATTGTAGCCTAGCGGGGGAGTATAGTCAAAGGTCGGTTGGCGGATTGGCTACAACCGAGCGTGCTACAAGTCACGTGGCGAAGTATCGTCGGCAAGATGGACGCGCCCCATGCCGCCGCCGAGAGGCTGGAGGATGCGCTAGCGATTTTGAAGGAGAACATCGGCAGGGAGCTTGAGGACGGCCTCGTACAAGCCACATCATAGCCTCTGCCCGACGCTGGCCGGGGGAGAGGGGCATGGCGGGAAGGAGTGATGACGTTAGCGGTTAGAATCCGGAGGGGTGCTAACGCTGGACTTGTCCGGCGCATTTGAGAGCCCCCGGAAGTATTCCTCGCACATTTCCACCATCCGGGCTAAGAGTTCGGGATGGTCGTTCACGCAGTATTCGTGTTCTCCATCCCAGAAGTAGAGTTTTCCGTCATCCCAACCGTGTAGATCGCCATCTTTGGGCATTGACCACCCTTCCTGTTCATTTGTAGCCTGCGTTCAGAGGCGAGTATCAACTTCGGGGCCGGTCGTGTCAGTCGGGGGATGACTCCGTCGGCCGATCGAGACCGAGCCGGCTCCGAATGAAAGCGCGAACGCGGGTAGCGGCCGCGAGGGCCTCTGTCGCCTCATCCAACGTTGCACCGCGACCGGGATAGCGAACATCAACAGCGTAATCTGAAATCAAGTCCAAGTCGTCGGTCAGGTCGTCAATGTCCGGATCAAAATCCTCAATCAAGTCGCGGAGCGGCAACAGAGGGTGTCGTGGTTTGAACTCAATGTCGTGTTCGGTCAAGTATGCCTTCAGATACTTCTCGGCGCACTGCTGGCTGTGGAATGCAGCGACCGACGGGAGCGGCACAATCGCCTCAATGGCAAGGTTGGCCGCACTGAAATCCTCTTCGGCCTTCGTCACCCACTCCTCAACGAGGACGTTCATACAACACTTTGCCTCGTTCGACGATTTCTTTCAGAAACCAGTCGCCCAAAGGAATCCGCTCTTCCAGTTCACGACTAGAGCGAATTACAACGTCCATCGGGAAGGGCTTCGGGGCCAATGCCCGCGAAATCGCTCGACGCTGCTTGTTCGGAGTCAACGTGGTCTCCATCACCACCAGCAAATCCACATCGCTCCACGGCTGGGGATCGCCATAGGCATACGAGCCGAACAGGATGATCTTGTCCGGCTTGAACTTTTCGGCGATGCGATCGGCGATGGCTTGGATTGCCGCCATCGGAATGCGTTCGCGTTCGTTGACGTTCGGAACTTGCAAATCGAGCATGGCAGTATTATATCCGACTTCTCACATCCGACCTCTCACTTCCTCCTTCCGTTTCCCAGATACTTCTTCAAAAACTGCCCCGTATAACTCTCCTTCACCTTCGCCACTTCTTCCGGCGTCCCCTCAGCCACGACGTAGCCGCCCCGGTCGCCGCCCTCCGGGCCGAGGTCAACGACGTGATCGGCGACTTTGATGATGTCGGGGTGATGCTCGATGATCAGCACCGTGTTGCCGTCGTCTACGAGGCGTTGAAGCACGTCGATCAATTTGTGAACGTCGGCGGCGTGCAGGCCGACCGACGGCTCGTCGAGGACGTACAGCGTGCGTCCGGTGGCGCGCTTGGACAGTTCGCGCGAGAGTTTGACGCGCTGGGCTTCGCCGCCGGAGAGCGTCGTCGCCGGCTGGCCGAGTTTGATGTAGCCCAGCCCCACTTCGCGCAGGGTGTCCAGTTTGCGGCGAAGCGTCGGGAAGTTCTCGAAGAAGGTGAAGGCCTCGTCCACGCTCGTGTCCAGCAAGTCGGCGATGCTCTTGCCCTTGTAGTGAACCATCAACGTTTCGCGGTTGAAGCGCGCGCCGTGGCACACCTCACACGGCACGAAGATGTCGGGCAAGAACTGCATTTCGATCTGGATTTGCCCCTGCCCCTGACACGCCTCGCACCGCCCGCCCTTCACGTTGAACGAGTAGCGTCCGGCCTTGTAGCCGCGCACTTTGGACTCGGGCAGTTCGGCGAACAGCGCGCGAATCTCGTCCCACAGGGCGGTGTACGTCGCCGGGTTCGAGCGCGGCGTGCGGCCAATCGGCGACTGGTCGATGTTGATGATCTTGTCGAGATGCTCCAGGCCGTCGAGGCCGTCGAAGTCGCCCGCGCGCTCGTGCGCGCCGTGTAGTTTTTGCGCGAGGGCTTTGTAAAGCACCTCCACCAGCAGAGTGCTTTTGCCCGAACCCGAAACGCCGGTGATGCACACGACTTTCCCCAGCGGAATCAGAACGTCAATGTTCTTAAGGTTGTTTTCGCGCGCGCCGCGAATGACAAGGGACTTGCCATTGCCGGGCCGCCGTGTCCGCGGCACTTCGATCTTTTTGCGCCCGGAGAGATACGCGCCGGTGATCGACTTCTTGTCTTTGAGAATGTCGTCAACCGTCCCCTCGGCGACGACCCAGCCGCCGGCCTCGCCCGCGCCGGGGCCGAGGTCGAGCACCCAGTCGGCGGAGCGAATCGTCTCGTCGTCGTGTTCCACGACCAGAAGCGTGTTGCCGAGGTCGCGCATCGTTTGCAAAGTCCTGATCAGCCTCGCGTTGTCGCGCTGATGGAGGCCGATGGACGGCTCGTCGAGGACGTAGAGCACGCCCATCAACTGCGACCCGATCTGCGTCGCCAGCCGAATGCGCTGGGCCTCGCCGCCGGAGAGCGTCGCCGCCGTGCGGCTGAGCGTGAGATAGTCGAGGCCGACGTCGACCAGAAAGCGGAGACGAGAGATGATCTCTTTGAGGATTTGATTGGCGATGGTCAACTGCCGGGGACTAAGGGAAACCGGGGAACTAAGGGAACTGGCTCCATTTCCATCCGACATGTCGGCCTTGACCGAGTTCCTTGATTTCCCTTGTTTCCCCAAGTTCCTTTGCCCTCTCAGTCCCTCCACCCATTCCAACACCTTCGCCACCGTCGAGTGCGTCACCTCGACAATGTTTTGCCCGCCGACGGTGACCGCCAGCGCCTCGGGGCGCAGGCGTTGACCGTGACACGTTTCGCACGGGCGATGGGTCATGTACTCTTCGATCTTCTGCCGCACGTAGTCCGAGGTGGACTCCTGATGCCGGCGAGCCATGTTCGGGATCACGCCTTCGTAGGCGCTCTCCCATTCTGCCCTGCGCCCGTCGCGCGTCTGGTAGTGGACTTTGACCTTTTCGCCGTTCGTGCCGTAGAGAATGATCTTGAGTTGCCGGGGCGTGAGTTCGCGTACCGGCGCGTCGAGCGGAATCTTGTAATGACGCGCGGCGGCTTCCATCATCTGCCAGTAATAACCCTCGCCCTGCACCTGATCGCGCCACTCCATCGCGGCGATTGCGCCCTCTTCTATCGAGCGGTCTTTGTTGGGGAGGACGAGATCGGGATCGATCTCCATTCTCGTGCCCAGGCCCTGGCAGGCCGGGCACGCGCCGTGCGGCGTGTTGAACGAAAAGGTGCGCGGCTCGATCTCCGGCAGGCTGAGGCCGTCAATCGGGCACGAGAGGCGCTCCGAATACAGCCGATCTTCCTTCGCGTTGAGATCGTGAATGATCGCCACCCCGTCGCCGAGTTTGAGGGCGGTCTCGATGGAGTCGGTGAGGCGGGAGCGAAACTCATCCGCTTCCGGCGGGTTTGGAGTTTGGGGTTTGGGATTTGGAGTTTTCTCCGCGCCTTGCCTTACCACTAACCTGTCTACCACCGCCTCAATGGTGTGCTGTGCGTAGCGGTCGAGTTCGATCTGCTCCTCGACCTCACGCACCGTGCCGTTCACCCGGACCCGCACGAAGCCCGCCTTGCGCGCATCTTCGAAGACCTGCTGGTGGTGTCCCTTGCGGCCCCGGATCAGCGGGGCGAGGATGAGAATCTTTGTCCCGTCGGCATAGGCCGCCACCGCGTCCACGATTTCCTGCGCCGAACGGGCCTGAAGTTCGCGCCCGCAGATCGGGCAGTGAGGCGTGCCGACACGGGCGTACAGCAAACGAAGATAGTCGTAGATTTCTGTGACCGTGCCGACGGTGGAACGAGGATTGCGGGAGACGCCCTTCTGATCGATCGAGACCGACGGGCTGAGGCCGTCAATGTGATCGACGTCGGGCTTTTCGAGTTGGCCGAGGAACTGCCGGGCGTAGGCCGACAGACTTTCGACGTAGCGCCGCTGGCCCTCGGCGAAGATCGTGTCGAAGGCCAGCGAGGATTTGCCGGAGCCGGAGAGGCCGGTGATGACGACGAGTTTGTCGCGGGGAATCTCGACGTCGATGTTCTTTAGATTGTGCTCGCGCGCGCCACGAACGATGATGCTGGATTGGGGCATGACCGGTCACTCGAACGGATGAACTGAGGATGTCGGGCGAAGGAAAATTATACCACGCTGATTTCATTCACTTGACAATCCGATACACCTCGCCACTCAGAGCGAGGACATAAATCTCGCCGGCCTCGTCCTCGCCGAAAGACGAGATGGGCAGATGGGTGTCGAGCAGCTTGTCGGCGAAAAAGGCGTCGCCGGCCGCGTTGAAGCGCATGGCCCACACTTCACCGGTGCAGTAATCGCCGTAGAGATAAGCGCCGGTGAGGCCGGGCAGGCTCGGCCCGCGATAGACGTAGCCGCCGATGACCGCGCACCGGCCATTCTCGTGAAAGTAGTATTGGAGCGGCGTCGTGATCGCCGCGTTTTCGCAGGGGCGGTTGATGTAGCAGGTCAGGCCTTCCATCAAAGCCCAGCCGTAGTTCAGACCCGCGCCTTTGAAGACTTCTTGAAAGTTGATCTCCTCCGTGTTCTCCTGCCCCACATCCGCGATCCACAGATCGCCTCGCGCGCGATCGAACGAGAAGCGCCACGGGTTGCGGAAGCCGTAGGCCCAGATCTCCGGCGCGGCCGGGCTTTGGCCGACGAACGGATTACTTGGCGGGATGGCGTACGGCGTGCCGCCGTTCACATCGAGGCGTAAAATCTTTCCGCGCAGGGCGCTGAGGTCCTGCGCCCAGTTGTTGGGATCGCCCGCGCCGCCGCCGTCGCCCATACCGACGTAGAGATAACCGTCGAACGGGCCGAAGGCCAGTTGACCGCCGTTGTGCATCCCGTCAATAGATTTCATCCTCAACATCGTCAGCCTACTGTTCGGATCGGCGGCGTTGGGATTCGACGCCGAGACCGTGTAGCGCTCGACGATGTTGTAGAGGTCGGGCGACATGTAATGGACGTAGAAGTAACCGTTTCTCTTGTAGTTCGGATGGAAGGCGAGGCCAAGAAAACCCATCTCATCACTCGGCGGAACGACCAGCGGGCGAATATCGAGAAATGGTTGTGGCAACAGCGTGCCGTTCTGATAGATGAAGATGCGCCCGTCCTGGCTGGCGATGAACAGCCTCCCGGAACCATCGCCGGCATTGGTCAGCGACAACGCATTGGGTATGCCGGAGGCGATGAGTTGCAGTCTGTAGCCGGCGGCATCAACCCGCCCGGTGACATCGTTGTAGCGATTGACCGGCGGCGCGCCATGCGCGGCAGCCGGCGCGCTCGTGCTGACCGCACCCGGAGTCGAGGACGCCGGCGGGCGCGGCGTGAGCGACGCGGCCAGGGCCGGCGACGGCGTTGAGGCCTCCGGCGTGAGGGTCCACGTCGGCAGTGAGGTCCGAGTCGGGACAGGGGTTGGCGTCGGGGCTGACGCCGGCGTAACGCTCGCGGGCACGACGGTCTTGGGGATCGCGGTGGGCCAGACCGGCGTGGGGCTTGCCTCTTTGCCCGGCGATGGTTGAGCCGTGAGAGTCAGCACGGCCGCGTTGAGTGTTGGCAGCGGCTCGGTCGCGAACGGCGACAGGCCCGAGCAGGCCGACGCGAGGCACGCCAGGCTGAAGGCGAGGGCAATACGGCTGAGAGGGATTGTCTTGTTCACAGTGGGGAATGATACCACTTCCTGGCTTGCGCTCCGATTTGCCCGCCGTGTAACTTGGACTTAGAATTGAGCGCAGTAGGCTGGTAGAATTCCGTGTCTCCTCTTCGCCGTTTTCTCGTCATCCTCGGCCTCATTCTGCTGCTGGCTTCCCTCGGCTTGCTGATCGCCGCCAACTGGCCCAACGAGCGGCTGCGCGAACAACAGCCGATCCCCGCAGAGAATCTGACTCTGCCAACGCCTCAAGCCTTCGTTGCACCTTCGCTTTGTCTGAGTATTAGCGCGCCCGGGGGTGAGGCTTTATGACACCGCGACGACACGCCGCGTGGCTCATCGCCGTCGCCGTTGCGTTATCGGCGTGCGGGAGCGCGGCCACGCCCCTTCAGCCCCTTGCGCCCCCCGCGACGCAGGCTCCTGCCGCCACTCAATTGTCATTTACGCCTGCCCCGACTCAAGAATCCATCCCGACGCCTCTTGCCTTCGCGACCGCCGCGCCGGCCATCACCGAGGAACGCTTCGTCGAAATCGAGTGGCCGCCCGCCATCCGCGTCGGCGACTCCGACTTCATCCGCCTGTCGCTCGTCCCCGACGCGGAAGGATCGCTCACGCCCACCGCCGAAACCGCGGGCCATCAAACGCAGGGCGAGCCGATCACGATTCCGAATCTCTACGACACGCACAACGTCCTGGCCGTCGCCGAACTGAGCGGCGTCGGATTCGAAATCGATCGCTCGGGCGAGATCGGCCAGACGCTCTTGCCGGCCGAGCGCGTGCAGTGGCAGTGGATCATCGCGCCGAAGACCGCCGGTTCGCACACCTTGACGCTGGCGCTTAAACTACAATTCGTGCCGAAGGCCGGCGGGCCGACGAGCGAGCGATCCGTTTGGGCGCGGCTGTTGAAGGTGGAAGGCCGCACCGTGCTGGGCCTCTCCGGCCGGATGGCCGACCTCCTCGGCGTCGTCGGAACGATCTCCGGTGGTCTGCTTGGCTTTCCTTTTGCCGATAGGGTGTATGCTTGGCTGTGGCGAAGGTTGTTTCCGAAACGAATGAAGGCCCCATGACTGCAAAAGTAATCATTCTTCCCCTCGGCCCGATACAGACGAACTGCTACCTCCTCGGCGATCCCGCCAGCGGCGAGGCGGCGATCATCGATCCCGGTTGGGACGCGCCGCAGGTGTTGGCGGCGGTGAAGAAGGCCGGACTCAGAATCAAGATCGTCCTGCTGACTCACGCCCACTTCGATCACATCGGCGGCGTGGCCGGCATCGTCGAAGCGACCGGCGTGCCGCTGGCTTTGCATCCGCTCGACCTGCCGCTGCTGCGCGAACTCGGAGGCGCCAAGGCGTGGGGCATTCCGATGGAACCGTGCCCTGAGCCGGATATCCTGTTGGCGCCGGGACAGGTGTTGGAGATTGGGAGTTTGAAGTTGGAAATTCTCTTCGTGCCGGGGCACACGCCGGGGCACGTCGCGTTCTACGAGCGGCGCGAGGGGATCGTATTCGGCGGCGACGTTCTCTTTCGGCAGGGCATCGGACGCACCGACTTGCCCGGCGGCAACTACGCGACGCTGATGAGCAGCCTCCGAGAGCAACTGCTCACCTTGCCCGACGACACAATCGTCTACTCCGGCCATGGCGAGCCGACGACGATCGGCGATGAGCGGCGGGAAAATCCGTTTTTGGCATGAGAAGGGAGCGGCGGCGATGGTTAAGCAAACGTGGCGCGCTATCTTGATCGGTCTCACCCTTGCGGCGTGGGCAGGCGGCGCGGCGAGCGCCTCCAACGGACAGGTGTTGGTGCTTTCGGTGGACGGGCCGATCACTCAGGCGGTGGACGTTTACGTGGAACGCGGCATCGGCGAGGCCGAACGGCGGAACGCCGAAGCCGTCATCGTCGAGTTGAACACACCCGGCGGGCAGATCGACGTGATGGAGAAAATCGTCGCGGCCATCCGCGCCAGCGACACGCCGGTGATCGTCTTTGTCACACCGCGCGGCGCGCTGGCCGGGAGCGCGGGCGCGGTGATCACGCTGGCCGGGCACGCGGCGGCCATGTCGCCCGAGACGGCCATCGGCGCGGCCAGCCCGGTCGGCAGCGGCGGCGAGGACCTAAATCAGACGCTCGACCAGAAGATCAAAGAGGCGTTGAGCGCCACCGCGCGCAGTCTCACCGAACGGCGCGGCGAGAAAGCGATGGAACTGGCGACGGCGATGATTCAGAGCGCGAAAGCCGTGAGCGTGAGTGAGGCGCGCGAGGCCGGGTTGATCGACTTCGTGGCCGAAGACACCGCCGCGCTTCTGCCGCAGTTGGACGGCTTTGAAGTGATCGTGCGCGACCAGCCGCGCAAGCTGCGCACCGCCGGCGCGGCGCCGATCGAATTCCCGATGAGCCTCATCGAGCGATTCCTGCACGTCCTCACCAACCCTAATCTGATTTCGATTCTGTTACTGGTCGGCGCGCAGTCAATCCTCATCGAACTGTCCAGCCCCGGCGGTTGGGTAGCCGGGTTCGTCGGCGCGGTGTGCCTCGCGCTGGCCTTCTACGGCATGAGCGTCCTGCCGGTGAACTGGTTCGGACTGGCCTTCATCGCCATCGCCTTCGTGTTGTTCCTCCTCGACATCAAAGCGCCGACGCATGGCGCGCTCACGCTGGCGGCGGCGGCGAGTCTCATCGTCGGCACTCTGGTGCTGTTCAATTCGCCCGGCACGCCGGCGTTCGAGCGCGTGTCGGTGCCGCTGGTCGTCGTCACTTCGCTCATAACCGCTGCGCTGTTCTTCGTCGTGGTGATGCTGGCCGTGCGCGCGCAGAAACGGCCGGTGACCACCGGCGTCCAGACGCTGGTGGGGCAAATCGGCGAAGTCCGTGCGGCACTGACGCCGAGTGGACAGATTCAAGTCGCCGGCGAATTGTGGTCGGCTGAAAGCGATGGCGAGCCGATCGAGGCCGGCAAGAAAGTGCAAGTGGTGGAGGTCAGAGGACTGCGTTTGCGAGTAAAACGGAAACAGTAGTATACTCCGGGCGTCAACCCATTTGAACGAGGAGGCTGAAATAATGGCGGCTGGATTTCGATTGACGATGATGCAAGGCCCGACGCCGGGCAAGGTGTTCGAACTCACCAAAGACATCCTCACGGTCGGGCGCGACGTGTCGAATGACATTGTGATCAACGACGCCGAAGTCTCGCGACATCACGCCCGGCTCACGCGCCAGGCCGGCGGCTACATGATCGAAGATTTGAGCAGCACCAACGGGACGTTCATCAACAACCAGCGCCTGATCGGCCCCCGGCCCATGGCGCGCGGTGATTCGCTCGGCCTGGGCGAGACGATTGCCTTGAATTACGAGGTCGCCGCCGGCACGGATGCTCAGGCGACGTTGGTCGGGGCGGGGGCGCAGGGCTATCAACAACCGGGCGCGGCTCCGCCGGGATACGTCCCGCCCCCGGCCATGCCGCCGGCTTATGCTCCGCCGCCGCAGCAGCAAGCCATGCCCCAGCCGCCTCCGCCTGCCCCGCGCAGTAAGCCGCAGAGTCGCACCGGCCTCTACATCGGCATCGGCTGTGGCTGTCTGATCCTCCTGCTGGTTGTGTGCGGCGGGGTCGGGTGGTATTTGGACGCCAATTACCCGGACATCCTCTATGCGCCGCTGAAGTTCTTCGGGTTCTGATTCGATTTTGCCCAGGTTGCGCAGGTTCGGCATGTGAGTAGACTCAAGGACGGTTCAGCCGTCCTTTCTTGTTTGCTGTACGTGACCCATGACCCTCCACATCCGCACCCTGGGCCCGTTTCAGGCGCAGCGCGGCGATAGCCCCATCCCCAACGCCGATTGGAAGACGCAAAAGAACAAGGCGCTCTTCAAAATCCTGCTGACGTTTCGCGGACATAGTCTCACCCGCGAGCAGTTGATGGAGTGGTTGTGGCCCGACCTCGACCCCGACGCGGCCAGCCGCAGTCTTCGGGTGGCGGTCAGCCAGTTGCGCCAGGCCCTCGAGCCCGAACTCGCGCACGGGTCGCAATCTAACTTCATCCGTACCACCGACGCCGGCTATGCGTGGCACATTGGCTCAGACTACTGGCTGGACGTGGATGAATTCGAGCGGCTGGCGGGCGGCCCGCCGCCGACGGCGAATGTGCGCTCCCCGGCGGACGGGATTCGTTCGCTCGAGTCGGCGCTCAATCTTTACTCGGGCGACTACCTTGAGGAGGATCGCTACGCCGATTGGGCGACGGTCGAGCGCGAACGGTTGCGCGAGAGGTATCTCTATCTTAAGACGCAACTGGCCGAGGCGTATGCCCGGCAGGGACGATACCGCCAAGCCGTGCGCCTGTGCCGGGAGGTGCTGGCCGCCGATCCGGCCCGCGAAAGCATGTGGGTTCAGTTGATGCTGTACCACTACCACGCTGGCGATCAGGCGCTGGCGCTGCGCGCCTTTGACGAGTGTCGCGAGGTGCTGGCGCGGGAGTTGGACGCCGGGCCGCTGCCCGAGACAGTCGCGCTCACCGAGCAGATCCGCCGGAGAGCCGTGACCGGCCCGTACGATTTTCCGCCGCCTCAGCAAGTGGAGAGATTGCGGCGGCTGCCCCTCACACTCGGTCACACTCCGTTTGTTGGACGCGAGGCCGAGTATGCAACCCTGATCGATCTGGCACAACAGGCACGATCTGGGCGCGGCCACATCATGCTCATCGAGGGCGAAGCGGGCGTTGGCAAAACGCGCCTGGCCGAAGAAGCCCTCGGCTATGCCCGCCAACAGGGCCAGCGAGTGCTGGAGGGCCGTTGCGGACCGTCGGCGGGCCTGCCCTATCAGCCATTGCTCCAGCCTCTGCGCGCTGCACTGGCAGAACGACCTCAACGCGACGACGGAAAATACCTCGCGTGGCTGGCGTCCCTCGCTGAATTGATGCCCGACGTGCGCCGGGACCGGCCCAACCTGCCGGCCGACCCTCCCGTTCCACAGGATCAAGCCCAAGCCAGGCTGTTTGATTCCCTCACCGGAATTCTGTTTGCCTCCGTCCCACAGATGGTTGACACAGAATCAACTCTGTTGTTCCTTGACGACCTGCATCTGGCCGACTCTGCAACACTGAAATACCTCGCGTACTTGGCACCCGGACTCGCTCAGATGCGGATTTCTGTGCTCGCCACCGGCCGCTCTGAAGAAATCGGGGCAGGTGAGCCGGATGATTTTTCGGGCTTTCTGTCGAATTTGAAACGACAGCGGATTCTGCTGCGTGTGCGGCTCACCTCTTTGAGCGCCGATGCCGTGGCGCGGCTTCTGGCGGAACTGTCCGGCGGCTCGCCCCAAGTCATGAATCTGTCCGAGAGGTTGTACGAGGAATCCGAAGGCAATCCCCTTTTTCTGACGTCCATTCTGATGGCCTGGTTCGAAGAAGGCCGGCTGGCCGCTGACGAAACAGGCCGCTGGTTTGTAGAAGCGGCACCGGCTCAAGCCGAGGCGGCCATGCCACCAACCATGCAGGCGATCATTCGCCGCCGCCTTGGACGACTTCACGACGGGCAGCGACGCGTTCTGGAAGCGGCCTCGGTGCTGGGTCACCAGTTTGAGTGGGCCGCGCTGGCGCGAGTGCGGGTCTGGCGCGGCGATGTTCTGTTCGATCTACTCGATGGATTGGTCGGCGCGCTCCTGCTCAGCGAACACGGTCGCGACGGTTATGTTTTCAGCCATGACAAGATTCGCCAGTTCGTCTATGAGGGGATCGGCCTGGAACAGCGCGCGTGGCTGCACCAGCGGGCCGGCGAGGCGTTGGAAAGCCTTCACCCCGACCGGCTGGACGAAGTTGCGGCGTCGCTGGCCTTTCACTTCGGGCAGGCGGGCGCATGGGATAAGACATTCGACTATCATCTCCGCGCGGGCCGGCACGCGCAGCGCCTGTACGCATTGGCGCAAGCCGAGTCGCATTTCCGCGCCGCGCTGGCTCTGAAGGGCCGGGACGGTTTTGAACCACCCGAAAGCCTCCTGATGCAAGCGCATGAAGGCCTGGGGGAATTGCTCCAGAGCGGCGGTCAGTTCGATGAAGCGATCCGCCACTTCGAATCTGCGCTGTCACTGGCCGCAATTCCCGAGGCGCGCGTCCACCTGCTGCATCGGTTGGCCCACAACTATGATCGGCGTGGCCAGCGTGAACTGGCGCGACCTTTGCTGAGACAAGCCGTAGACGAGGCCGATCGTCTTGGAGCGGAGCAGGCAGGTTATCTTGAGTCTGCCAGGATTTATGGGCGTTGGGCGATCTTCAACTCCGATCAACACGGCGCGTCCGGTGCAGAGCACTACGCGCGACGGGCGTTGGACCTGATTGACCGGTACTGGCGACAGTCGCTCAGCCCAGAGGGTGGCCTGACTCATTCTGAGGGCATCGTCGTCAGAAATGTCTTCAACAACGTAGGCGAGGCCTTCCGCATCTTCGAGCGTTGGCCTGAAGCCGCCGAGAACTACGAGAAAGGGCTGACTGTTGCTGAGCGCATCGGCGATGAGGTGGGCATTGGGTATTCGTACTTCAACCTGGGCGATGTGGTGCTGGCACAGGGCGGTTTTGAGCGCGCGAGCGTATTGTTCAAGAAAGCCGCAGAGGCCTTTCGCCGGACAGGCCACGTCTGGGAACAGATGGCGTCGTTCACCCACCTCGGGCTGACCTATTTGTGCGAGGCTCGTTGGGAGCAGGCCGCCGAGAGTCTGGAGCAGGCTCGTGCCGTCGGCGTGACTATCGAGCCGACGGCGTGGCTGGTGGAGGTGCATTTGTGGCTCGCGATCGCGATCCTCCGACACACGGGCGACCGAACACAGGCGAGGTTCCAAGTAGATCAGGCGACGAAGACTGCTCAATCGGTAGGGCATCCGCCGCCGGCAGGCGTCTGGCGCCTCGCCGAGAGCGTATTCGATTCCCTGTCCGGCGATCTCGACGCAGCCCGGAGGCACTGGGCGGACAGTCAGGCCGACTTCCAGACGTACGCGGAATCCTACATGTGCCGTCGCTGGATTCTCGACAATCTCCGCCCGGACTGACCCGTTCAACATTTTCTTAACATCGTCGTGATACGCTGTCGCCAAATTCGGCGGCAGTTTTGTTTTCCCGGGACGACACATCACCCTGAGGAGGGAACACCATGAGTCGTATCAATATCGGGGGGCCGATGCCCGATGGAACTAGGGCGCAAGACCTCTGGGTTGATTCAGCCGATTTTATCTGCGCCTCTGGGACAATGTTGTCGGAGGGGCCTTTCAAGAATATTCTGGGCAAGCTGTGCTTGACGACAACCAGCCTGGTTATGCTGCCGTATGAAGGCGACGTGCTGGAAGTAGTCCAGAAGTTTGCCGCTCACTTGCGAAAGACCATCCTCGGCCCATATGCCGAGATGGCCGACACACTGGAAAGGCTCGGTTTGTACGCCAAAGGCCCCGAGGTTTTGGACAAGATTCTGGTTTGGCCGTTGGCCGACCTTGATGAGGATGCACGGGCAGAGGAGCGAAGGCTTGGGCCTATCCGCGGCGGCGCAGACTTGATCATTAAGGTTAGCGGTGAAACCTACTACTTCAACCTCAGGACCCAAGGGCATGAACAAGGCGGCTTTGCGAGCGCCCAAACCTTCAGGGACCACATCAATCGGCTGCGGCCACAATGACATTTCAGAACCGAAAAAGGTATCTTCTTACTCGTAGCCTGCCCAGAGGGCAAAACTATGCTCCAGCCCTTCGAGCGCCGCACTATCTCACTTGTGGTCCGGCTGTGGGTCGAACCTGTGACCAAAGAGTCAAGCGAGCCGCGCTGGCGCGGCCAAATGGAAAACGTGGGGACGGGCGCGAAAGCGTACTTTCAGGATACGGCGGGTATGCTGGAAGCGGTAGGGAAATTGGCGCCAGGGTTTGTCACTGGAGAGCACGTTGAAATCGTGGAACATAGCAGGGAGTCAGGCGAGGCGGGCGGCGACACTCTCACCCCTGTCTGAAATCCAACCGGGGGATCAATGCAACGGGAATAATTTCGCCGGAGGGTAAACCATGGTCATCCACTCTTTCAATCGCATCGGTCGTATAACTCTGCGCGGCGGGCTCTTCTTGACGCTGCTGGCGGCGCTATGGCTCTCACTGGCGCAGGGCGTCACCGCCGGCAACAGCACTGCCGTTAGTTGGTGGCCCGCTGAAGGGAATGCCAACGACATCAACGACGGAAACAACGGCAGCCTCCTGGGCGGCACCACGTTCGTTCCCGGGAAGGTCGGGCAGGCGTTCCACTTCGACGGCGTGGACGACTACGTCCACGTTCCGGACAGCGCCAACCTCAACCCCGGCTACAGCGATTTCACGGTCGACTTCTGGATGAGGACCACCTACACGGGGACAAGCACCTATGAGAAGTTCCTTGACCTCGTCGGGAAGCGCGACATCTGCACCTACTCAAGCTTCTGGAACATCCGGCTCACAGGCGACGGGACTATCTGGACGGAAGTGGATAACGGCCCCCCGCCGGACTGGTTCGCCTCCTTGGGATCAACGCACGTCAACGATGGGGAGTGGCACCAGATCGCCTTTGTGCGAGCGGGGACGATGGTCACCCTTTATATCGACGGGAACGTCGAGGTCGCGTACAGTACGGACAGTAGGGCGCTCGGCAGCGCCCTCAACATCGCCAACGGGACTCCCCTGCGCTTCGGATATGGACCGTGCGTCGGAGACGATCCAGTCCACAATGGGTACTTCGTCGGGGACCTCGACGAGATCGAGTACTTCAGCCAGGCTCTGACGCAGGCCGAGATCCAGGCGATCATCGGCGGCGGGGGACCGACCGATACGCCAACGAACACGCCAACGAGTACGCCGACTAACACACCCACCGCGACGGCGCTCCCCACCGTGATTCCGACCAACCGAGACTGCATTCGCTTTGACTTCTTTCCTGATGGATCGCCTGTCAGCGACGGAACGGTCATTACCACCCAATACGCCAGTCTAGGCGCGGTGTTTTCCTCGAATGGGGGTGGCGCGATCGCGACAATAGGTGCCGATGAGGCGAGTTCTCTACCTAATTTCCTCATCGGCAATCCCGATTCTTTCCAACCCATCGTCGCCGACATTGTTGATCCGGCAACCGGTCTTCCAGCTAGTGTGGACAGTGTAAATGTCACGCTGATTAGCGTTGGCGATGCCGTAGTCACGGCCAATGCCTTTGCATCCGACTATACTACGATCTTGAGTTCTGTTTCCGTCACGCATCCAGGAACTGGTGACGGATTTCAAAACAAGGACCCAATTAGCCTTAGCGCTCCCGGAATTGCGCGGGTTACTATCGAGATCACCACATTTGTACCAGAGGATGGTTTTGGCATAGACGACTTGTGTCTCCCATTTGTGATCACGCCTGCACCGACTGCGGCGAGCACGCCGACGCCGACCAACACGCCAACTAACACGCCGACGGACACGCCCACACCGACGCCGACCGACACAGCGACCGCGACGCCGACCAACACACCGACAGCAACAGCAACGCCCACCAATACACCGACCAGTACACCGACCGACACGCCGACGGCGACGCCAACGCCCACCCCGGCGGAGGCCACCCAAGGGCTTATTGAACTTGTTGGAAATCTGGGCCTGCCTCAAGGGGACGAGAACAGCCTGATAGCCCCCCTGAGGCGGGTGGCAAGCCTCTTGAACGATAACAACCCGGACAATGATCGAGCCGCCTGTGGCAAACTTACCGCCTTCATCAACCAAGTGAATGCCAAAGAGAGGAATGGCTCGCTCACTGCGGCACAAGCGGCTCAACTGAGGCAGTCGGCGGCGGCGATCAAAACCGACCTGAGGTGCGCCTGATCATTGGGGATTCTGCGAAAGCGTGGTTGCGCGAGTCGGATACGTGAGTACACTAAAGGACGGCTGACCTGAGCCGTCCTTTTTTTCTATTGCTCAGGGACAACACACGGCTGCGAACTGCTGAATGGCCTTTGCGGCGACAGTCTGGCCAGCCGAGTTCCAGTGCGGGTCGGCGGTGTAATACAACTGCGGCTCGGACTGGATGGCTGCGCGGAATATCGGCGTGAGGTCGAGGCAGTTCAGATCGTTTTCGGCGCAGAATGCCAGCAAGTGATCGCGCAGGGCATCGGCGCGATCGGGGGTGAGCGCGGCGGCGCACGCGGGCAGAAATTAGCGATATACCTGTTCTTTAGTCGGGAAGTAAATGAAGGCAATCGCAGTGCCGTTCGCGTCGGCCTCGGCCTTCGCATTGAGCAAATCCTGCCGGGCCATTTTCCACGCCGCCGTGATCGCCGGATCGGAGAAGTCGAGATCGGCGAGCCATTGATCCGGATAAAAGATCAAGTCGAGATCGTTCGAGCGGTATCGGCAGGGCGGGTTGCGCCAACGATAATAGGTGTCGCCGACGAGTTGATAGGTTCTGGAGTTTTCACTCAGCCATTTGCTCGCGCCGAAGAAGGCGACCTGGGTTTGCTGTGTGCTGTCGCGAAAG
>JACQED010000080.1 GCA_016200785.1 Chloroflexota bacterium | reverse complement strand
GCCGCGCGATACGAGAGAAAGTAGTAGCCGGAGGTCTTCGCGTCTTTCACGTAATCGTCGAAGAGTTCGTAGACCGTGGCGACTTCTTCCTCGTCGAAGACGCCCACGCCCGCCGCGATGCGGCCGATCTCTTCTCGTTCTTCGGGAAGGCTGGGCGCGATCATGCGGTCTTCATGCCGTAGCGTATCAGCGCAACGTCGAGAATGCGGTTGACCAGTTGTGTATGATGAATGCCAATGGCCTCCGCCCCGATCACCAGGTCGCTGATGACCGGCGACAGGCCGGGCAGGGGATTGATTTCGAGGAGGTAGGGCTTGAGGTTGTCGTGGATGTCGAGACGGAAATCCACGCGCGCCACGTCGAGGCAGCCGGTGACCCGGAAGATCGCCGCCGCGAGGAAGTTGAGCTCATCCACTACATCCTTCGGCAGATGGGCCGGGCAGACGTAGGGGATCTCGTCGGGCACTTCCACCTTCAGCCGGCCGCTGTAGACCGCGTCCGTCTCGCGGTACGGCTCGAGATCGAATTCCAGCGGCGGGAGCATGGTCAGCCCCGCGCCCACTTTCGACGGGTCGCGCGGCAAGCGCCGCGCCGCCGGGCCGACGATGTTGCCGATCATGCCGACCGTCACCTCGCGGCCCTCGATGTAGCGCTCGACCAGCGCCGTCTGCTGGTAGCGACCGATCATGTATTGCAACCGCTCGCGCAGTTCGGCCTCGTCCCGGACGATGGAATGGGCGCTGACTCCCATGCCCGTCCCCTCGCGACTGGGCTTGACGAACAATGGGAACTCCATGTCGTCGTCGAGCGGCTTGTCCGCGTGCTCGAAGGTCTGGAAGGCCGGGGTGCGCAGTTCGTGCCAATACAGCACGCGCTTGGTCATCGGCTTGTCGAGCGCCAGCGCCAGCGTCAGCACTTTCGAGCCGGTGTACGGGAGGCGCAGCATCTCCAGCATCGCCGGCACCTGCGCCTCGCGCGCGTCGCCGAAGTGCCCCTCGCAGATGTTGAAGCAAATGTCGGGCCGCTTGTCGCGCAGCCGGTCGTAGAGTGAAACGTCGCCTTCGACGAACCAGGCTTCGTGGCCGCTCTGGCGCAGGGCCTGGCACAGCGCCTCGACCGTGCTCTCCGAATCGAGGTCGTCCCACTGATCGTCGGGTTGGCCGGGGAGTTTGGGTGCGTTCTTTTTCAGGTTGGCGAGTACGGCGACTTTCATTCTGGTTTCGTTGCTCTTTCCGCATTGCCGCGCAAATCCGCCACGAACTTCACGAATTGCACTGAGTGGCCTATTCGCGGAATTCGTGTAATTCGTGGCAAAGATTCGCGTTCAACAAACCTCAATTCGATAGGCTTTCCAGGGCGGCGCTGCTCTTCTGCATCGTCTCCCTGCGACGAGCCAGCAACTTCTCAAGCCCGTATCTGTCAATCGCCGCATCCAGCACGCCGTTGATCAACCGCTCGTACGTCCAGCCGTCGGCTTTGGCGCACTCGGTCAGGTCGCTGATCGGCGTGATGCCGGGCAGGCCGTTGATCTCAAGAATCTGCGGTTGAAGGGCGTTGCCGCTGCGCGTGTCGAGGCGGAAGTCCACGCGGCACATATCGCGGCAGCCCGTGGCGCGAAACGTCTCCACGGTCAGGCGGCGGATCTTGTTGCCGATGGCCTCCGGCACCTCCGTGGGGCACATGAAGTGGTAGTCATAGGCCAGATCGATCTTGAGCCGGTGCGAGTAAACCGGGGCGCGGCCCGGCTCGTAGGCCGAGTGATCGACTTCAGAGAGTGGGAAGATGTGGACGCCGTTCCAATCCGCCGAACCGCCGGGGTGGCCGCTGGCGCTGGGGATGCCCTCGGGCGGCGTGGGCAAATTGGGATCGGTGAGGTTGCCGACCAGCCCGCAGGTGACGTCGCGCCCGTCCACGTATTCTTCGACGAGTACCGTCTCGCGATAGGCATCGAGCAAGTAGGCGAGTCGCTCGCGCAAAGCCGCCTCATCACGGACGATGGATTTGTTGCTGATGCCGATGGCGGTGCCTTCGCGGTTGGGCTTGGTGAAGAGTGGAAAGCGCAATGTCGGATCGAGCGGCTGAGCGGCGCGGTTGAATTCTTGGAAGCGCGGCGTGGGCAGGCCGTGAAAGACCAGCACGCGCTTGGTCATCGCTTTGTCGAGGCTGATCGCCATTCCCATCACCGTGGCAGCGGTGTAGGGAAGGCCCATCATTTCGAGGAGCGCCGGGACTTGCGCTTCGCGGGAATCGCCCCGAATGCCCTCGCAGGTGTTGAAGCAGATGTCCACCGGGCGGCGGCGCAACTCGCGCAGGAGGTCGGGGTCGCCTTCCATCGGGTACACGGTGTGTCCCCCGGCGCGCAGGGCCGTCGTGTAGGCCCGAACATCCTCGAGCGAATCCAATTCGTCGAAGATGTCCGGCGGCGCACTGCCGTTTAACGAGGGCGCGTTCTCTTTTACGTTGTAGAGCAGGGCCACTCGAAGACCCCGGCCGTTTGCGCCGCGCGGTTTCCGGGCAGCCCGGCCGGGTTTGAGTGGGTCTTCGTCGTTGCCTGAGTGAGTCTCCATTGTTTCTCCTCAAGGGTGTCAACCACAAAGACACGAAGGCACGAAGCATCACTAAGAATCTTTGTGGCCTTCGTGTCCTGGTGTCTTTGTGGTAAAGATGCCGGGGACTACAGCACTTCGCCATTCACAACCGTGAGCGGTTCGCCGACCATAATCTGCGGGCCGGTCTCGGCGCCGATGCCGAACGGAATCCACTTGTGCTCGTCGGCGTTGAGGCGGTGCGCCTCCCCACCCCGGCGGTGAGTCCGGTCGAAGCCTTCAGGCTCGATGTTGAGGCGCTCGCCGTCGAGCAGGCCGCTGATGCCGGTCTGGCCCGGCTCCGGGCGCTTGCTCTGGCAATACTTGCAAGTCTTCGAGTCATGCGGCTGGTAATCCAGTGGCTCTTCGTAGGTGGTGATGTAGCCCTCGAAGTTCCGCAGGATGACTTTGTGGTCGCTCATGCTGATCAGATAGTTCGGCATGAGCGGGATTTTGCCGCCGCCGCCGGGTGCGTCCACCACGAAGAGCGGATTGGCGTAACCCGAAGTGTGGCCGCGTAATGCTTCCATGATCTCGATGCCCTTGGCGACGGGCGTGCGGAAGTGGCCCGCTCCCTCCACCAGATCGCATTGATACAGATAATACGGCCGGACGCGGATGCGGACGAGGTCTTGCACGAGTTGACGCTGAATGTGCGGGCAGTCGTTGACGCCGGCCAGCAACACCGACTGGTTGCCGAGCGGGATGCCGGCGCGGGCTAGCCGATCGCAGGCGGCGGCGAGTTCGGCGCTGATCTCGTTGGAGTGATTCACGTGGATGTTCAGCCAGATCGGGTGATACTTCGCCAGCATGTCGCACAACGGCTGATCGATTCGCATGGGTAGAAACACCGGGACGCGCGAGCCGATGCGGACGATCTCGATGTGGGGGATGGCGCGCAGGCGGGAGATGATCTCTTCCAGCAGTTTGGGCGCGAGCACGAGCGGGTCGCCGCCGGAGAGCAGAACGTCGCGCACCTGCGGCGTATTTTCGAGATAGGCGATTTGCGCCTCGAAGTCCTTGCGCGAGAAGGTCGCGCTGGGGTCGCCGACGATGCGCGAACGGGTGCAGTAGCGGCAGTAGGTCGCGCACTGCGTCGTGACCAGCATCAGCACGCGGTCGGGGTAGCGGTGGACGAGGCCGGGGACGGGCGAATGCCGATCTTCGGCCAGCGAGTCTTCCATCATCGCCGTGAACGGGACGAGTTCGGCAGCGGTCGGCACGACCTGCTGGCGGATCGGGTCGTTCGGATCTTCCGGGCGGATGAGCGAGGCAAAGTAGGGCGTGATGTCAACGCGGAAAAGATTCTTCGCGCGCAGTGCCTCCTTCTCGCTGTCTTTCAAGTCGAGAACGTTGAGCAGTTCTTCGACCGTGTTGAGTCGGTTCGAGAGTTGCCAGCGCCAATCGTTCCATTTTTCGTCGGGAACGTCTTGATAGAACGGGGCGCGGCGGGAGGTAAATTCTCTTTTCATAGGTCTTCCTTGGCGTCAATGCGCAGGCTAGAGGCACGTGTCCGGCAATGCGAAGTGCGCGAGAGAGGTCGCAGAGAGGCTGAGCCGGAGGGCGACGAGCGCCGGGATGGCGGTGATGCATGCCGGTTCAGGTAGAGCGCTTTTCACTGAATGGCATTGTAACGAAAAACGAGGGCGAGGTCAATGGGGTTGAAACCGACCGCGCGCTCGGCAAAGCGGGTCAAGTGTCCCTAGCGAAATAGGGTCACTTGCCCTTGACCGACCGGGGCGCATCGGGGTAAGATGCAGCCGAAGTTGAAAACGAATCCACACAAGGAGGAATTCAAAATGTCAATCTCAATTCGTGAAGGCTGGACGGTGGTGCACGGGATGTTGTTCGGCGCGGCGTTCCTGCTGGCGTTCGCCGGCGGGCTGGCCGGGCTGTACAGCCTGCGCCCTGAATGGGTCACCGTCGAGGGCATCAAGGAGCGCATGTTCCGCCTCAAAGCGGGGCTGTGGGGCATGGCGCTTATCGCCTGGGCGACCGTGATCTCCGGCACCTACATCGTCTATCCGTGGTATCGCGCCAAAGACCCGACCAGCCCGCGCTCGATCCTGCTGGCCGATCCTTCGACGGCGGCCTGGCACACACTCGGCATGGAGTGGAAAGAGCACGTCGGCTGGCTCGCGCCGATTGCCGCCACCGTGGTGGCCTTCGCCGTGACGTACTATGGGCCGACGTTGTCCAAGAAACTCGGCGAGCGGCGCGCGCTCCTGGCCTTCTACATGATCTCCTTCATCGCGGCGGCTACCGCCGGCGTGTTCGGAGCCTTCATCAACAAGGTCGCGCCCATCCGCTGATCGCCGCCCTATCAAAGATTCAATCAGGAGACACTATCATGGCTACCCCAACTATCAATCAAGCGGAAGAACTGCCCAACGGCCCGATTGCGGCGGCGTTAGTCGCCGGGGGCATCGGCTCTGCGGTCATCGGTTTGATGACGGTCCTGAACGAAGCCTCACCCGCCATCAGCAACACGCTCAAGTGGGTCGGCCCGGTGGGGCCGCTCTCGGGCAAGACGGGCGTCGGGGTCATCGTCTTCTTCGTCTCGTGGATCGTTCTGCACGTGATCTACCGGGGCAAGAACGTGGACTTCGCCCGCTTCGCGACGATCGCGCTGATCCTGCTCGGCCTCGGCCTGCTCGGCACCTTCCCACCTTTCTTCGATCTGTTTGCGGCTGGTTAGCAATACGACGGTCTCCTCCCCTCCAGACAAACGGCCCGCCCCAATGAGCGGGCTGTTTGTTTGTCTCGAATGCGGCACCGCGCTGATCGTCGGCGCCTTCACCGGCATTGCGGCCTTCTTTGGCGGCTTCATGAACTGGAACTTCAGGATGGCCGGTTCGGCCAGCGCGAACCCGATGCTATTCGCAATCGCGGTGGTGCTCATCCTCGCGTGGAAAGTGTCCGGTTACATCGGCGCAGACTTCGTCCTCCTGCGCTGGCTCGGAACTCCGTGGGGTGGTGCGCCTGCCGAAAAAGTGGAAGAGCCGGCCAGGGTAAAACAGGTCGTAACCGTTCAGTCCGCCGCCAGGCCTTTACCACGAAGGCACAAAGACACGAAGGACACAAAGAAAGCCTCGTGAAACTTGGTGTCTTTGTGTCGCCTGCCCCCGTGTTGTTGCGGGGGTGGTGGTTAGAAAGGGCCGCGTGACCTGAACGCTTACAACAGGTCTTGGCTACGGCCGCCGGGGACTAGCACCGAACGGCTGATACAACTGAATAAAGCCATTGCCCTCCGCCGCCCGACTACCGGCGGAGGGCGATCTGCTTTAATCCTTCCCCAATTTTTCAAACAGATGGTGCTCCACTGCATACGTCGCCAGCTCGACGCGATTCGTCAGGTGAAGTTTTTCCAGAATCGTGCTGACGTAGTTGCGGACGGTTTTCTCGCTCAGATTGAGAGCCTCGCCGATCTCGGGGTTGGTCTTGCCACGCGCCAGTTCGGCCAGCACGTCCATCTCGCGGTCGGACAGATCGCGAAAGGCGTCCTCCTCGGATTTGCGCTCGGCCTCGCGCACGCGCGAGAGGAGGCGGGCGGTGGTCGCCGGGTCGAGCAGAGCTTCGCCGCGCGCGGCGGCGGCGATGGCGCGCAGAAGCTCCTCGTTGCCGACCTGCTTGAGGACGTAGCCCACTGCGCCGGCGCGGATGGCGCGCACCACCAGTTCGTCGTCGGCGAACGAGGTGAGCATCACGACTTTCGTTTCGGGGAACCGGGCAATGATCTGCCGCGTGCCCTCGATGCCGCCCTCGCCGGGCATGCGAATGTCCATCAGCACCACGTCGGGCCGGAGTCGTTCGACGGCGCGCACGGCCTCAGCCCCGCTCCCCGCCTCGCCCACCACTTCCATGTCGGGCCGGTCGTTGATCAGCGTCATCAATCCCAACCGCACCACTTCGTGATCGTCAACCAGCAGAACACGAGTCTTGCTCATCGCTCGTCCTCCCACGGCATATCGAGTTTGACCGTCGTCCCCTTGCCGCTCGGTCCGGTCACTTCGAGAGTGCCGCCCAGCAAACGCGCGCGGTCGCGCATGTTGCGCAAACCGTAGCCGGCCTCGGGATCGCGCGGCAATCCCACCCCATCATCTTCGACGTTCAATTTCAGTCGCCCCTCGACGCGACGCGCCGTGACTTTGACCTGACGCGCGCGGGCGTGCCGCACGGTGTTGGAAAGCGCCTCGCCGAGAATGGCGAGGACGTGATCCGTCCGCACCGGAGAGAACCGCTCGGAGTC
>JACQED010000632.1 GCA_016200785.1 Chloroflexota bacterium | reverse complement strand
GGCCTGGCTTGCTTTGCTCCGTTGCGCGTCCGCCTCTGGCCCGGCAAGTTCCGCGAACCCGATCTGGTGTTTATGGCCGCCGCCCACGCCGACCGCATCGGCGAGAAATACTGGGGCGTGCCGGACCTGGTCGCAGAATTAATCTCGCCGGGGAATCCAGATCTCGACCGGGACATCAAGAAGGATGAGTATGCCCGAGCCGGGATTCCTGAATACTGGCTGGTGGATTTGGAGAAACAAACGATTGAGGTCTATCTCTGGGCGGCGGGGCAATATCAATCGGGCCGGACGTTGCGGGTGGGCGATACGCTGGCTTCGGCGCAATTGCCGGGATTCAGCTTGGCTTTGGCGGAACTCTTCCGCGACGAGTGATCGGAACTTCACTGATCGCCGCTTGCATTGCGCCCCCACAGGCGCGAGGACGCTTGAAGACCACGGCGAGCCGGTCTGCTACGACCGGCTTTTAGTTTGCCACCGATGCACTTCGTCGTCATCCAAGAAACCGACTGGCTGACGCGCGGGCCGCATCAGCAGCATCACCTGTTCGAGCGGCTGGCGGCGCGCGGGCACGCGGTCACCGTTCTCGACTTCGAGATTCTGTGGCAAGCCTGGCCTCGCTCGCCGTTGATGGTCCAGCGGCAGGAGTGGCGCGCAGTGTCGCGCATCGTGCCCGGCGCGCGAGTGCGCCTCATCCGGCCTGCGACCATTCATCTGTGGCCGATCTGCCGCCCATCGTCGCTCGCCACACACGCGCTTGATCTCTCGCGGCTGATCCGCGAGGGGCGGCCCGACGCAATCGTGGACTACGCGCTCTCGACCGGCCTCGCCGCCCAGTATCTGGCCCGCCGTGCCGGCGTCCCATTCGTGTTTCACGTCATTGACGCGCTTCACACCATCGTTCCCTCGCGCCTGCTCCAGCCCATCGCCCTCGCCGCCGAGAAAAGATTGCTGAGACTCGCCGAGCGGACTGTGTTCATCAACGAGGGCTTGCGTGAGTACGCCGTCGGCCTCGGCGCGCCCGCGGATCGGGCAGTGACCATCCACACCGGCGTTGACCTCGCGCGCATCCGCCCCGACCTCGACGGGCGCGCGATTCGAGCGCAGTGGGGTTTCGGCGAAAATGACGTCGTGATGCTGTTCATGGGCTGGCTGTATCGCTTCGCCGGCCTCTTCGAACTCCTCGATCAACTGCCGAACGCACCGCCAGAACTGAAGTTGCTGATTGTCGGCGACGGGGAGGCCTACGGCGATTTACAGCGGGCCGTCGGCCAGCGCAACCTGAGCGGGCGTGTCGTGCTGACTGGCCGACAGCCTTACGACACCATGCCGCAATATCTTGCCTCGTCGGACATCTGCCTTCTCCCATCGCAGATCAACGAAGTGACACGGCACATCGTCCCCGTCAAGATTTACGAATACCTCGCCTCGGGCCGGCCCGTCGTCGCTTCGCAACTTCCCGGTGTCATGCGCGACGTGCCGGAAGAGGAGGGCGTGTTGTACGCCGCGCCGGGCGAGCATCTCCGCGTCGCGTCCTCGCTGCGCGATCCGGAGCGACGCCGCGCAATCGGCGCGCGCGGCAGGGCGTTTGTCGAAGTCCATTGCGATTGGGAGCGTGTTACGGACGAGTTTGAGGAATTGCTGAGGGCGGCAGCGCAGAGATCCGAGTAACGAGGAGTCGGCTCGACCGCCTCTTATGTACATCGTCATCACCATTCTTGCCGCGCTGATCCTTTTTGCCCTCCCCGGCCTGCTTCTCGCGATCCCTCTGCGGCGTCACGGTTACTCGCTGTTCCTCTGTATTGGCCTCGCGCTGGCCGGCTGGGTTGTCGTCTTTAGTCTCCTCGCCGCAGTCGCCAATTACCACTTGCCATTATTCCTGGCATTACATATTGTTCTCGCGTTCGCGCTCGCCGTCTGGGCCTGGCGCGAACGCGAGGGCGCCCGCGATCTTTGGAATGCGGCGAGGCGCGTTCCTCTCTGGCAGTGGCTGATGTACACGGCGTTGGCGATCTTCTTTGTCGCTCCGGCCTTCGTCATCCCCGTGCCGCTCGACACCGACGCGCAAGGCTTCGGCCTTATCGCGCTGACTATTCGCCTGAGCGGCTCGATTACGACCCTCGCGCCCTTTCACGCCGAGATCGGGTTTCTTTATTCCCCGGCTTATTTCTTGATCGTCGCCTTCCTCTCCGATCTCACGGGCGCGCCGATCCATCAGGTGATGCTGGGCTTCTCGCATCTGGCCGCGTTTGGTGTGACGCTGGCAGTCTTTGAGTTGGGACGCGAGACGGGCGACGAGACGACCGGCCACTTCGCGGCGCTGAGCATAGCCATGGGCCTCGGCCTATTCACCACGCTGATGGACTCGGCCTACACCAACATCTTCGGAATTGGCCTGACGGCGACGTTCTTGACTCTTCTCTTCCGCGCTGCCCGCAATTCAGACCCGTTCACGTTTCGCGTTTCGCGCACCACGTTTCAACTTCCACACTCCATACCCTTCGCCGCACTGGCCCTCGCCGCCCTCCCCCTCGCCCATCCCGATAGTATTATCCATCTCCTGCTGGCCTATCTGCCTTTCAACGCGGCGATCTGGTTGACGAGGCCTCGGCCAACTCTGCGTCAGTTCGCGGTGATCGGCGTTGTCATTCCGATGCTCGCCGTCGCGCTCACACTGCCCTGGGTTGCGCGAGTGTATCCGCTCGTCTCAGGCGTTCACGTCCGGGAGCATCTTTTCGCCGATTGGTCGTACTTCGCGGTTCTGATCCGGTTTCACGGCTGGCCGATACTTCTCCTGGGTGCCTTCGGCATCGGCCTCGCCCTGCGCCGTCGCTCGCTCTCCGACATCTGGATGCTGACGTGGCTCGTCCCGATCGTCGAATTCGGCATGGACGGCTCGCTGGACCGTTTGGCGCTCAAGATCGGCTACGATCCGTTTCAGATCATGTACCCCTACGGCATTGTCTGGCACGCGGCCATCTTGCCGTTGGCCTTCTTCGCCGCGCTGGCGCTCTCATCCGTGGCACGCTGGGCCGCCCAACGCCCGTTTGGCGCGATGCTGGCTCGCTTGCGCGCGCCGATCTTCGCTAGCGTGATTGCGCTCGGCCTCGCCGTGACCGCGCTCAACCGTCCGATCATAGACGCGACCAAAGGGCGTTTTCAGTTCACCGGCGCTTATTCAACTCCCGCCGACGTGCAGGCGATGGAGTGGCTGAAGGCGAACGCGCCACCCGACGCGCTTGTGCTCAATTACCCCAACTACGAAAGCCACTGGGTTCCCGTCATCTCTGAGCGGAATGCGGTATACTTCCGTCCGCAGTTGTTCTACATCGGCGATGACGCGGCGCGGCAGATGTGGAACCGCCTCGTGTCGGCCTACCTCGATCCGGCGGCCCCTGAATCGGGCGCGGTCATGCGGACCTATGGCGTGGATTTCGTAATCGTGCCTCAGATCGTCACCCGGCCCGATCTCTTCCCGCAAATGCTTCGCTGGCGCCGGCCCGATCTGCCGCCGCAAAAATCGTCGTTCGACGACGCTGGCTATCTCGAAATCGTCGCCGACTTCGAGGGCGCACAAGTCTGGCGACTGAAGACTGGCAACTGACGACTCCATGCGCATCCTGCACATCATCCCTTACTTCTACCCGGCCTGGGCTTACGGCGGGACGTGCCGCGCCGCGTGGGAACTTTCCCGCGCGCTGGTGCGCAAAGGGCACGACGTCGTCGTCTTCACGACCGACGCGCTCGACGCCACCTCGCGCGCCCGGCCGGTGTTCGAGGTCGTGGACGGAGTCGAAATTCATCGCTTTCGCAACGTGAACAACTCGCTGGCCTGGAACCGTATCTTCCTGCC
>JACQED010000635.1 GCA_016200785.1 Chloroflexota bacterium | reverse complement strand
TCGCCGTCGGCGCGGATGCCCCGGCCCCACCGCCCCAGGCCGGCAACGGCCGCCGCAGTCAACTTTCCGGCGCGGATGGTTACGCTCGTTTCGCCGTCCACGAGTGTCTTCAATTCACTCACGCGGATCACTTCGCCGTGCTTGATGAACGCCACGCGGTCGCAGGTGATCTCGACTTCGCTGAGCAGATGGGAGTTGAGGAACACCGTCGTGCCCCGGTCGCGCAGGCCGCGAATGATGTCGCGCACGAGGCGGCGGCCCACCGGGTCGAGGCCGGAGGTCGGCTCGTCGAGGAAGACGAGCGCGGGATCGTTGAGCAAAGCCTGGGCAAGGCCGATGCGCTGGAGCATGCCTTTGGAAAAGGTTCGCAGAAACTTGCGCCGGAACGGCGTGAGGCCCACCAGTTCGAGCAGTTCGTCGGTGCGCTGGCGCAATCGGGCCGGGGACATCCCGTACAGCTGTCCGTGCAGCGTGAGGAACTCTTCGGCGGAAAGCCAGTCGTGAAAGCGAAAATGCTCCGGCAGGAAGCCGATGCGCGCCCGCGCCGCGCGGTCGCCCAACGGCGCGCCGAGCAGAGTCGCCGTCCCGGAGGAAGGCGCGACGAGGCCGAGGAGCATTTTGATCGAGGTCGTCTTCCCCGCGCCGTTCGGGCCGAGGAAGCCGAAGACCTCACCCTGCGGGACTTGCAGAGTGAGGCCTCGGACGGCGACGTTATCGCCGAAGACTTTTCGGAGACTGTCTGTCTCAATTGCGAAGGAAGTCATCAACGCCGTGACGTGTGTCGGGTGACGGGCGCGTGCGACGATTTCTCGTCACGCGCCACCCGCCACTCGTCACTCTACTTCAAGGAGTTCCCCATCGCCAGCGCTTTGTCGGCGTTGTTGCCCAGCCCGCCGATGGCGTAGATGATCCCGTCCTTCACCCACAGCAGAGCGAATTGGGGCGCGTCGTCGGTCGGGCGGCGGATCATATAGCCGGTCACGCCGTCAACTTCCACCTGCTCGTACGACGCCGCGTTGCGCGGCAGGGGCACGACCAGCGTGGAGGTCCAATCTACCGTATGGCTCAGTTCGCGGGCTTGCTCGGCGGTCATGCCGCTGAATTGCAATCCGATCTCGGCCAATTGAGGCAGGTCCACGTCCGGCGGCGTAGTCACGGTCGGACTGGGGCCTTCGGCCAGGATGATGCAATTGATGAAGCGCCGCCCCGCCGAGCCGCGCTGTGCGACGGCTTCGCCAGTCTGTTCGTCTATTTGCGGGCAGTCGCCGTAGCCGGCGGATACACCGGCCGGGATTTGCACCGAGATCGTGGCCCCGTCCAGCGACGCAGGCAGCTGCAAGTCACTGCGCCCGGCATCATTCAAAATGGACTGGGCAAGGTCGCGGCGCACGACGAATTGGAAAGCCGTCCCGTCTTGAACCGTGAGCTGGGGAGACGTCGGGCTGTCGCTCCACAGTCGGACGTTGAAACCAGCCAGCTGGCTGGCTTCCGCCGCGCTGGCGACGACCGTCGGCTTGCCGGGTTCTTTGGTGACCGTGACCGAGTCCGAAAGCAGCTGGCTGAGTTGTTTGGCGAGTGTGGTGTTGCCGCTGAGGTCGTCCAGCCGCGTCGTGTCGATCGACAGAACGGTGATCTGTTGGACGCGGAACAGGCCGAGGAATTCTCCGGCCCAGGCGCGCACCGGAGCAAAACCCAGTGAGACGGCGACGAGGGCGGCGACGGCCAGGACGCCCCACGCCGGTCGAAAGCGTTGATTGAAGATCCTGCTGAACATGAAAGTCTCCTTCTGCTGTGCCACATCGCGGCGTGATCTAAATCGCGCCAGCCCAGCGGCGGCGTCCGCCGGGACACTGCCGGGCAGAGAATCGAGCGCTGCGAGATGCGCGGCGATTCGCTGGGCGCGCGCGGCTATGACCTCGGCGCGGCGGCGGCAGTCGGCGCACGCGGCGAGATGCTCGGCGGCAGGCCGTTCGAATTCGCGGAGTCCGTGATCGAGATTGACGCGGAGTTGAGAGTCGGTGAGGTGCATAGGATTATTCATCTCCGTACCTCTTCTCAAATTCATTTTCGGCTCGCGCCAACAGCGTGCCGATCGATTTCTCCGAGACGCCGAGGGCGGCGGCCAGCTCGCGGTACGAAAGGCCGGAGTGCCGGAGTATTAAGAGTTGCGCCTCGCGCGGCCTCATCCCGCCCAGCACTTGGCGGACGCGCCGGCGTTCCTCTTCCCTGACAAAGATCGCCGCCGGATCGGCGGGCGAGTTTTCCTCGATCTCCCGGCGGCCGGCTTCCAGTTCGTATCGCTCCCGGCGCTTCCATCCCCGGATCGCGTTGAGGCCGAGGTTCGTCGCCACGCGATACAGCCAGCCGCCGAGATTGAGTTCGCGCCCGTGCTCCGGCGGGCGTTGGCACAGCCGCCAGAACGTTTCGAGGGCGAGGTCTTCGGCCTCGTCACGATCGCCGACGAGGCCAAGCAACACTCCGTAGACGCGCGGCCAGTGTTCGAGGAACGCCGTCTCGAACGCCGCATCATCTTCGCGGATAGACGCGCCCTCCCGCTCCGCGTCGCGACGGGGACTATCGGAGCGCGCCGTCATCTTTTGTGTCGTTGCAGTCACCGGTGATATCCGCGCGGCCGCTCAACATCCAGGCGCGCTCTGACAGTATAACACCTGTGAGAGGGGATTTGTGACGAGCCAGTTACCAGTCACCCGTGAGCAGTGGTCAGTAACTGGCGATGGGGGAGCGAACGGGGCTATGTCTGCTCAACCACCCGCGTCACGAATGTCAGACGGTAGCCGTCCGGGTCGGAGACGCCGAATTCGCGCACGCCCCACGGCTGAATGATCGGGCCGCTGATCGGCTTGAAGTCGTCGAAGTTGTAGATACGCGGCACTTTCGCCTTGACCCGATCACACAGCACGTCGACGTCCGGCACGTCGAAGTAGAAGCGCACGCCGCGCCCCAGCGTCGGCTCGTCGGCCAGCCATCCCTTGTCGCCGCCAATGGGGTAAAGCATCAGCCGAGTCTCGCCAAGCCTCAGGTGAGTGACCTCGCCGTCTTCCTGTGCGATCTCGAAGCCGAGCACATCGCGATAAAAGCCGCGCGAGACCAGCGGGTTGGCGCAAAACAGCAAGATGTGGTCAATTCGTGTTGGGTGAGTGTCTGTCATTGTCCTTAGCCTTCCCCACGAAACGATAGCCCGTCCCTTTGACCGTGACGACGCACGCCTCCGCGCCCGGCACTTCGGCGAGTTTGCGCCGCAGGCGGCTGACTACGGGGCGGACGATCTCGGCCGCCTCGTAGCTGCTAGCCGGGTAACCGTGGACTTCGCGGACGATCTGCGCGTGCTTCACGACTGCGCCGGGCTGGCGCATGAGGCAGGCCATCAATTTCAACTCGGTCGGCGTGAGCTCGACCGCTTTTCCTTCGACAATCAGTTGATGCGCGGCCAGGTCGAGGCCGATGCCGTCAATTTCAAACCGGGCTTCTCCCCCTCTCTCGCCGGGCGGAATAGAAAAGGCCTCGCCTCCTCGCAATTCCCGCAAAGACGACTCCAGCGAATCGAGCAGGCGGCGCCGGCGCGACTCGGCGCGGCGGCGCTCCAGGCCTCGCTGGACGCTGGCGATAATGTCGCCCGTGGGCGAGGGCTTAATTAGATAGTCGTGCGCGCCATGGCGCAAGGCGGCGATCGCCGACTCGAGCGAGCCGTGCGCGGTCAGAAAGATGATCTGCGTGTCGGGCGCTGTCTCTCGCGCCGCTTCCAGCACCGCCATTCCGTCCATGCCCGGCATCTTGAGATCGAGCAACATGAGATCGTACGGGCAGTCGGCGCTTCGCAAGAGCGACACCGCCGCTTCGCCACTCTCGGCCATTTCGACCGAGTAGCCTTCGAGCCGCAATATCTCCGCCAGCGACAGCCGCCCGGCGCGGTCGTCGTCAACGACGAGGATTCTGCCAGAAGTCATCTTGAAAGACGTGTCGTGTGACGGGTGACGGGTGGCGCGTCACCCGCCACCCGTCACTCGCCACTCACCGGCAAATGCACCGTAAACGCCGTTCCTCGCCCCGCTTCGCTCTCGACATCGATCCAACCGCCGTGCGCGGCGACGATGCCGTATGTCACCGACAGCCCCAGCCCCGTGCCGCCATCCTTCGTGGTAAAGAACGGTTCGAATATCTTGGACAGGTCAGAAGCGGGAATGCCGCCGCCGGAGTCCTCGAAGCGGATACGCAAATCGCCGTCGTGGCTCGCCGTCGCGATTTTCAGCGTGCCGCCGGCGGGCATGGCTTCCACCGCGTTGAGGATCAGATTGAGAAATACCTGCCGCAGATGATTGGGGACGACTGAAACCATCGGCAGGCCGGCGGCGAGGTCGCGGCGCAACTCGACGCGCGCGTCGCGGACCTGCTTGCCGGTGAGGGCGAGCACGTCCTCGATCAAGGCGTTCACCGGCACGGCGGCACGCTCGGCGGCGGCCGGGCGGTAGAATTCAAGCATGCGCCTCACGATCTCCATCAGCCGCGTCACTTCGGTTCCGGCCATGACGAGATATTCGTGCTGGCGTTCCGGCGACAGGCGATTCTCGGACGCCAGCCGCAGGCAGTTGTGAATCGACTGGAGCGGGTTGTTCACTTCGTGCGCGATCGAGGCTGTCAGCCGGCCGATGGCCGCCACCTTTTCGGTCTGGATGAGTTGAGCCTGCGTCTGCCGCAGTTCGGCGATGCGCGCCTGCACGTCGGCGAACAACTGGGCGTTGTCCAGCGCCAGAGCCAACTGCCGGGCGACGATGGTCAACAACCGTTCGTCTTCCCCGCCGAAGGCGGCCCGGCGCGTGCTTTCGACGGCCAGCACCCCGATGACACGGTCGCCGACCTTGAG